>JBGSRY010000587.1:0-2549 GCA_041737325.1 Rhodoferax sp.
ACGTTGTCACCCGGCATCACCATTTCTTTGCCTTCAGGCAACTCGATCGCACCGGTCACGTCCGTGGTACGGAAGTAGAACTGGGGACGGTAGTTGTTGAAGAAGGGGGTGTGACGACCGCCTTCGTCTTTGCTCAAGACGTAGATTTCGCCCGTGAAGTGGGTGTGCGGTTTGATCGAGCCCGGCTTGCACAGCACTTGGCCGCGTTGCACGTCTTCACGTTTAGTGCCGCGCAGCAAGATGCCGACGTTGTCGCCTGCTTGACCTTGGTCGAGCAGTTTGCGGAACATTTCCACGCCGGTGCAGGTGGTTTTTTGGGTGTCATGAATGCCGACGATTTCGATTTCTTCGCCGACTTTGATGATGCCGCGTTCAACGCGGCCGGTGACCACCGTGCCACGACCCGAGATGGAGAACACGTCTTCAACGGGCATCAGGAATGCACCGTCCACAGCGCGCTCAGGCAGCGGGATGTAGCTGTCCAGGGCATCTGCGAGCTTCATGATGGAGCCTTCGCCGAGTTCGCCTTTGTCGCCTTCCATGGCGAGTTTGGCTGAGCCATGGATGATGGGGGTGGCATCGCCCGGGAAGTCGTACTTGTCCAGGAGTTCGCGCACTTCCATTTCAACGAGTTCGAGCAGTTCGGCATCGTCAACCATGTCGCATTTGTTAAGATAGACGATGATGTAGGGCACACCCACTTGGCGCGCCAGCAGGATGTGCTCGCGGGTTTGAGGCATGGGGCCGTCAGCAGCCGAGCAGACCAGAATGGCTCCGTCCATTTGCGCCGCACCGGTGATCATGTTTTTCACATAGTCGGCGTGGCCGGGGCAGTCGACGTGGGCGTAGTGGCGGTTGGCCGTTTCATACTCGACGTGGGCCGTGTTGATGGTGATGCCGCGGGCTTTTTCTTCGGGCGCTGCGTCAATTTGGTCGTAGGCCTTAGCCGAGCCGCCAAATTTGGCTGCCAGCACCGTGGTGATGGCTGCAGTCAGGGTGGTTTTGCCATGGTCAACGTGACCGATGGTGCCCACATTGACGTGGGGCTTGGTGCGGGTGAATTTCTCTTTTCCCATTTTCAGACTCCGAAAATTAAAAGACTGTCAAATTAATAAACCGGCATCAACCCACAAATCAAAGCTGACACCAAACACCAAAAAATGGTGCCCATTCCGGGAATCGGACCCGGGACCTCTCCCTTACCAAGGGAGTGCTCTGCCACTGAGCCAAATGGGCGACATATCTCGCAAAGACACTGGAGCGGGAGACGGGAATCGAACCCGCGTCATTAGCTTGGAAGGCTAGGGTTCTACCATTGAACTACTCCCGCCTAGAAGCTGACACCGTCAACCTGTTAGCGCCTACGCCTCGCCGCAGCGTCACATTCAATCATTCAAATTCATTGGTGGAGAGGGATGGATTCGAACCATCGTACTCGTAAGAGGGCAGATTTACAGTCTGCTGCCATTAACCACTCGGCCACCTCTACACGGTGAACCACGGATTATGCCATCAAATTTTGACCAAGCCTGCCAACCTGAAAGATTTTCTGTCGGTGTTTGATAAATTCAGGCATCGCCGTTCTCACCCGCGCAGCCATCATGCGCTTGGTGCTGGTTGCGCCAATCCCTGGCCTGCGAAAAATGCCCACAGCCAATAAAAGGCAGCGGTGGGCGCAACGCGGACAGGGGCGACGGGTGATTGGCGCACAACACCAAATGCCGCGATGCGTCAATCAACGCCCGCTTGCTTTGCGCGTGGCTGCCCCACAGCATGAAGACCACAGCCGGAGCCTGCGCTGACACGGCACGGATGATGGCATCGGTCAAAACCTCCCACCCTTTGCCGGCGTGGCTGGCGGGCTGACCTTCTTCCACCGTCAAACAGGTGTTGAGCAGCAACACACCATGGCGCGCCCAGCGCACCAAACTGCCGCCCGGGTTTGGAAACGGCGGCATCGGCGCATCCAGATCGCGCTGCAGCTCTTTGAAAATATTACGCAAGGACGGCGGCAGCGCCACCCCTGGGGCGACCGAAAAAGCCAGCCCCTCGGCCTGACCGCGGCCGTGGTACGGATCCTGCCCCAAAATGACCACCCGCACGGCATCCAGCGGGGTCAAAGCCAAAGCGCGCAAGGGTTCTGGCGGGAAGATGGTGGCATTGACAGCCAAACGCTGGCGCAAAAAAGCCAACAGCGTTTGTCCTTGCACAGATTCAAAAAAGTGAGCAGTCAAGCCTTTCCAGTCATTGGCCACAAGCCAATTGGATGGATCTGCACTTTGCAGCTGCGTGGCCTCCACCGCGTCACCCCAGGGTGGGGATACCAAACAGTGCGGCCAGGGCCTCACCCGGCTCTTTGGCGCGCATGAAGGCCTCGCCCACCAAAAACGCGTTGACACCCGCCGACCCCATGCGCAACACGTCGTCACGCGTGTGGATGCCGCTTTCACACACCACCACACGATCAGTGGGGACACCTTGCATCAAGGTCAAGGTGGTGTCGAGCGACACGTCAAAAGTCTTCAGATTGCGGTTGTTGATGCCGATCA
>JBGSRY010000001.1:0-4794 GCA_041737325.1 Rhodoferax sp.
AGCCCTGGTGGCAACCCATCCCGGTATTTCACCTTGGTGGGTGGTGCTGGGTCAAGTGGCGGTGGGGGCGCTTGTTGCGCTGCTGGCCTGGATGGTGTTTGGTGAGGTTTCTGCCAAATCGGTGGCTTGTGGGGTTTTGGCGGTGGTGATTCCGGCTGCATTGTTCGCCCGGGGCATCACCAGTCAGTTTGCAAGGGCCAATGCCGGTGCGGCGGTCGTCAGCTTCTTTGTGTGGGAGTTGGTCAAGATTGTGGTGACGTTGGGGGTGCTGTTGGCGGCCCAGCGTCTGGTGAAGGATTTGAGCTGGCCGGCGATGCTGGTCGGTTTGGTTGTCACCTTGAAGGTGTACTGGCTGGCGCTGGCGTTCAAACGCAAGCCCAGAGTCGGTGCAAGGGGTTAACGCTTAACGGCAAAAGTAACTGATCAAAGAGTAACTGATGGCTGCTGAAGAAAACGCTGTAAAAGAAGTTCTGACTGCGGGTGACTATATTGGTCATCACTTGCATCATTTGCAAACCGGCAAACAGTCGGGTGTGATTGACATGTCGGTGTTCAATCTTGATTCCATTTTTTGGTCGGTGTTGCTGGGTTGCCTGGGTATGTGGGTGATGTGGCGCGTGGCCAAAAGTGTCACCGCTGGTGTGCCGGGCCGGATGCAGGCGGCTGTTGAAATCTTGCTGGAAATGGTGGACACCCAAGCCAAAGGCATCATTCACAATGCCGAGTCGCGCAAGTTTGTGGGGCCTCTGGCGCTGACTGTGTTTGTTTGGGTGTTTTTGCTCAATTCCATGGACTTTTTGCCGGTGGATTTATTGCCTCTGGTGTGGGAATTTGTCTATGGTGCAGCCGGTGGCGATGTGCACCACGCTTACATGCGTGTGGTGCCCACGGCAGACTTGTCCACCACGTTGGCCATGTCGACCTCGGTGCTGCTGGTTTGTCTCTACTACAACATCAAAATCAAAGGCGCAGGTGGTTGGGCGCATGAGTTGGTGACGGCTCCGTTTGGCACCAGCAAAAACCCGTTGTTTGCCCTGATTTTGGGCGTGCTGAACTTTGCCATGCAAATGATTGAGTTCACGGCTAAAACGGTGTCGCATGGCATGCGCTTGTTTGGCAACATGTATGCGGGCGAGTTGGTGTTCATGCTGATCGCGCTGATGGGTGCGGTTGGTTTTGGTTCGGCCACGGGGATTGCCCTGTGGTTTGGGCATGTGCTGGCGGGTACGGGTTGGGCTATCTTTCACATTTTGATTGTTGCCTTGCAGGCCTTTATTTTCATGATGTTGACGCTGGTGTACGTGGGCCAAGCCCATGACCACCACTGACAGTTTGTAGGTCGTTTTTTTCTTTTTCTTTTCAACTTGAATCCATAGGAGCTTTAAATGGAAAACGTGCTTGGTTTGGTGGCATTGGCTGCTGGTTTGATCATTGGTTTGGGTGCTGTTGGTGCTTGTATTGGTATTGGCATCATGGGTAGCAAGTACCTTGAAGCAGCTGCTCGTCAACCCGAATTGATGAATGAGCTGCAAACCAAAATGTTCTTGTTGGCTGGTCTGATTGATGCTGCGTTCCTGATCGGCGTGGGTATTGCGATGATGTTTGCGTTTGCTAATCCGTTTGTCATTCACGTGGGTTAATTCCCTTCGCCTTTCACCAACTAGAGAGGGGTTGTTGTGAGCATTAACGCAACATTCTTCGCGCAACTGGCGGTGTTTTTCATGTTGGTGGTTTTCACGATGAAGTTCGTGTGGCCTCCGATTGCAAAGGCACTTGATGAACGCGCACAGAAAATCGCAGACGGTTTAGCCGCTGCTGACAAGGCCAAAGCCGAGCTTTCCAGTGCCAACAAGCGCGTGGAAGACGAACTGGCCAAGTCACGCACCGAAACCGCTGGTCGCCTGGCCGACGCTGAGCGCCGTGCCTTGTCCATCATCGAGGAGGCAAAAGCCAAGGCTGCTGACGAAGGCAACAAAATTGTTGCTGCCGCCAAAGCTGAAGCTGAGCAGCAAACCGTCAAGGCGCGTGAAGCCCTGCGTGAGCAGGTGGCGGCCTTGGCTGTGAAGGGCGCAGAGCAGATCCTCCGCAAGGAAGTCAATGCTGGTGTTCACGCTGACTTGTTGTCCCGTTTGAAGACTGAGCTTTAAGAGAACGCCATGGCTGAACTCGCCACTATTGCCCGTCCCTACGCTGAAGCTTTATTCAAAGTCAGTGTGGCTGACGCAAACGCTGTGTTGACCTGGCTTGATGAGCTTGCCTGTGTGGCGGCGCAAGCGCAGCTGCAGCAATTTGCTGACAGCCCCGCTGCAACCAACGAGCAGGTGTATGCGGTGGTTACGGGTGTCATGAAATCTGCGCTGGACAGCCATGCGCAAAATTTCATTCGCACCCTGATTGCCAACAACCGGCTGGCGTTTGTGCCTGAAGTTGCGGCGCAATTCCGGTCACTGGTGAATGCCAAAAGCGGCTCCAGCGATGCGGTCATTTTCAGTGCTTTCCCCATGGAGGGAGTGGCGCTGACAGAAGCCTCGCAGGTGCTTGAAAAACGTTTTGCGCGCAAGCTCAATGTGTCCGTTGAGCTGCAGCCTGAGCTCATTGGTGGCATCAGGGTGGTCGTGGGTGACGAAGTTCTTGACACATCCGTCAAGGCCCGTTTGGAACAAATGAAAATGGCTCTGATCGCTTGAGGCTGTGGCCTTGAACGACGAGCCTGTTTAACGAAAGAAGGAAAGAGTCATGCAACTCAATCCCGCAGAAATTTCTGAACTGATCAAGAGCCGTATTGAAGGTTTGTCTGCCGCGTCAGACATCCGCAACCAGGGCACGGTGGTGTCCGTGACGGACGGTATTTGCCGTATCCACGGTTTGTCCGATGTGATGCAAGGCGAAATGCTTGAATTCCCGGCCGATGCCCAAGGTCAAGCCAGCTACGGTTTGGCGTTGAATCTGGAGCGTGACTCGGTTGGGTCCGTGATTTTGGGTGCTTATGAGCACATTTCCGAAGGCGACACCGTCAAGTGCACGGGGCGCATTCTGGAAGTGCCGGTGGGCCCAGAGCTCAAAGGCCGTGTGGTCAATGCCTTGGGTCAACCCATTGATGGCAAAGGCCCGATCAACGCCAAAATGACCGACGTGATTGAAAAAGTTGCGCCAGGCGTGATTGCGCGTCAATCAGTTGACCAGCCGATGCAAACCGGTTTGAAGTCCATTGACTCCATGGTGCCGGTGGGACGCGGTCAACGCGAACTGATCATTGGCGACCGTCAGACTGGTAAAACAGCTGTGGCGATTGATGCCATCATCAATCAAAAGGGTCAGAACATGACCTGCGTTTACGTCGCGATTGGCCAAAAGGCTTCCAGCGTCAAGAACGTGGTGCGCTCGCTTGAACAGGCTGGTGCGCTGGAATACACCATTGTGGTGGCGGCAACGGCTTCTGAATCGGCTGCCATGCAATATGTGGCCGCTTATTCGGGTTGCACCATGGGCGAATACTTCCGCGACCGTGGTGAAGATGCGCTGATTGTGTATGACGACTTGTCCAAGCAAGCCGTGGCTTACCGCCAAGTGTCCTTGCTGTTGCGCCGTCCACCGGGGCGTGAAGCGTATCCCGGCGACGTGTTCTATTTGCACAGCCGTCTGCTGGAGCGCGCTGCCCGCGTGAACGAAAAATACGTTGAAGACTTCACCAAAGGTGCGGTCAAAGGCAAGACCGGTTCATTGACCGCATTGCCCATCATCGAGACCCAGGCCGGTGACGTGTCCGCCTTCGTGCCGACCAATGTGATCTCCATCACTGATGGTCAGATCTTCCTTGAAACCAACTTGTTCAACGCAGGCATTCGCCCAGCAATTAACGCCGGTATTTCGGTGTCACGTGTGGGTGGTGCAGCTCAGACCAAGCTGATCAAGAATCTGTCGGGCGGCATCCGAACCGACTTGGCCCAGTACCGTGAATTGGCAGCTTTTGCCCAGTTTGCTTCTGACCTGGACGAAGCCACCCGCAAGCAGCTTGACCGTGGTGCGCGTGTGACTGAATTGCTCAAGCAGGCCCAATACAGCCCGTTGCCCATTTCCCTGATGGGTGCGACCCTGTTTGCCGTCAACAAGGGTTTCCTGGATGACGTGGCAGTGAACCAGGTGTTGGCGTTTGAGCACGGTCTGCATGCCTATCTGAAAGACAAAAACGCAGCACTTCTGGCCAAGCTCGAAGCCGCGCGTGCCATGGACAAAGACGCTGAAGCTGAATTGAACACCGCCGTAGCTGCCTTCAAGAAGTCGTTCGCCTAAGGTCACCTTACAAAAAGAAGGAGACTGATATGGCAACTGGCAAGGAAATACGCGGCAAGATCAAAAACTTCGAAAGCACGAAGAAGATCACCAAAGCCATGGAGATGATTTCCGTCTCCAAAATGCGTAAAGCCCAAGAGCGCATGCGCGCTGCCCGGCCTTACACCGAAAAGGTGCGCAACATTGCGGCGCACATGGGCCAATCCAACCCGGAGTATGTGCACGCTTTCATGAAGCGCAACGACGCCAAGGTGGTGGGCATGATTGTGGTCACCACCGACAAGGGCTTGTGCGGCGGTCTCAACACCAACGTGCTGCGCAGCGTGACGCACCAATTGCGCGATACGCAAAGCAACGGCATGACCACGCAAGCGGTCGCCATTGGCAACAAGGGACTGGGTTTTCTCAATCGTATTGGTGCCAGGGTGGTCGCCCACGTCACCCAGCTGGGTGACCGGCCGCACCTGGAGCGCCTGATCGGCCCGGTCAAGGTCTTGCTCGATG
>JBGSRY010000006.1:0-4251 GCA_041737325.1 Rhodoferax sp.
AGGATGTGCTGCGTAGCGCTACTTTTTTCATAGCTGCTTGCGCTTGATCCACTTGGGTTAGAGCCTGATTTGGCTACAAAACGCTCAATCTGCGCACCTGCCATCACCGAGGCGTTGTCCGAGTACGCCACCAGCATGTGCTGCGGGTTGGTTTGGTGCGTATGACGAATCATGCCAAACAGGCTGTGCGGCTGGGCCACACCGTCGATGCGGAACTCGGCGTTGAAAATTTTGTGACGGCAGTGCTCGCTGTTGGCCTGCGCGAACATCATCAGCTCCACATCGGTCGGGTTGCGCTGCAGCTGCGTGAAGGCGGCAACCAGGTAGTCGATTTCATCGGCCGCCAGCGCCAGGCCGAACTCGGTGTTGGCCGCCAGCAGCGCGGTTTTGCCGCCGCCAAGCACATCCACATGCGCCATGGGGACGGCGGGCAACGCCTCAAACAGGCGCGAAGCTTGCGCACGCTCCAGCAGCACGCTCTCAGTCATGCGGTCGTGCAACACGTCTGCCATCTGCGCCAGTTGTTCGGGGCTCAACGTGGGTTTGGACAGCAGGCCACTTTTGAGCGTGATGCGGTATTCCACCATGCGCTCCACACGCTTGATGGCCAGAGCGCAGTTGTGCGCAATGTCGGTGGCCTTGGAGGCCCAGGGCGATACGGTGCCCAAACGGGGTGCCACAATGACCAGCGAGCCCTCCAGAGGACCGGTGTAGGGGTCGCCGTAGGCCAGCAACGCTGACAGCTGATCGGCCAGCGCCGGTGTCATGGCCTGGTCTGTCGCCACCAGGTGCACGTAGCGCGCGGCGAGGCCGCTGACCTTGTCGTGCACCGCCTGCAAGGCCGGCAGCAATTGTTGAACACGGAAAGCGCTGAGGGCGCTGCCGCCCTCGAATGGGGTGAGATGCAGGGTCACGTTACGGGCCTGATGATGAGCTGACGGGGTTGAAAAAAATCGCGGCCAGGCGCTGACTGGGCCGGGCCGGGATGGCCGCTGATTTTACCCGGCCTGTTTTTTATTCAGCCAAAACCACGCGTGAATCAGCAGGCAACAACGCCTGCAAGGACTGCACCTGCCGCTCCAATTGAGCAATACGCTCCTGCTGCCCCAGGACCATGGCCAGCGTGAACAAATCCAGGTCAAAGTCCTGCCGCAACCGGGCCGCCGTGCGCAGCGGCCCAACCCAATGGGCGCTGAAAACACGTTCCGATGCCGCCGCATCCAGCGGGGTGAGGGCCTGGTAGTCCACCAATTCATTCAGTTCAACGACCGTCAGGCCGCAGCACTCAGCCAACTCACCCAAGCTGATGCGGGCATCCGCATCCAGACTGAAAATGTCGCTTGCTTGTTCAAACATGGACCTTCTCCTGGGACACCTTCACACGCGGGTTAAAACCCGACACCTTGGCCAACTCCTGGTACAACTCGCGCTCACGGCTTGACAGCGTACCCGGCACATCAATGTGGACGATGGCGTACAGGTCGCTTTGGCCTGCAGCCAGCCCGCGTCCGCGTAGCCGCAATTTGCGCCCGGCGCGCGTGCCCGCGGGCACGGTCAGCAGCACCGGCTGCTCCAGTGTCGGCACTTCCACATCAGCGCCCAACGCCGCCTCCCAGGGCGCAAGCAACAGATCAAAGTACAGGTCATGGTGATCCGGGCGAAACACCGCGTGCGGGGCCAGATCGATGTGCAGGTAAATGTCACCATCGGGCCCGCCGTGGTGGCCTGGGCCGCCCTTGCCACGCAAACGCAGCTTCTGGTCTTGGCAAGCCCCGGCCGGCACCGTCACCTGCAACGTACGCTCACCCGCACCCGCACCATCAGCCAAGGTCAAGTGAACACTGGTACCGCGGCGTGCCTCTTCGAGCGTGAGCGTGACGTGGGTTTCAAAGTCGCGCCCCTTGCTTGGCATGGCCTGCTGCCGCGCACCGGGCTGCCCCCGCCCCATGGCGGCCAGTAAATCCGCCAGGTCCAGGTCTTCAAACGACGTGCCACCCGGTGCAAAGTCTTGTTGCCATTGGGGTGGCGGCTTGAATTCAGCCCCTGCAGCCGGGTGACCCAGCTCGTCGTAGGCCGCCCGTTTGGCCGTGTCTTTGAGGGTGGCGTAGGCCTCGGCCGCCTCTTTGAACCGAGCCTCGGCATCCGGTGATTTGGACACATCCGGGTGGTAGGTGCGCGCCAGTTTGCGGTAGGCCTTTTTGATGTCGTCCAGCTCGGCGCTGCGCGGCACACCCAATATGGCGTAATAGTCTTTGTATTTCATGATGCGACCAGTATGTGAACACCCCAATGAAGTTGGTTTGCGTTGACTCAAACAAGTGCACAAGAACGGTTCATTCTGTCATGATGCTCCCATGGATGCCACCCTGCCCGCGCTGATTTCGGCTTTATTGGAGCCAGCACACTACCCTGCTGCAGTTAAACAGGTTGAACTGGTTCAAACCCACATCTCCTGGGTGCTGCTGGCGGGTGACCTGGCCTACAAGATCAAGAAGCCACTGCACCTGAACTACCTGGACTTCAGCACACTGGCCCTGCGCCAGCACAATTGCCAGGAAGAACTGCGGCTGAACCGCCGCTTTGCCCCCGACATCTATCTGGAGGTGGTGGGGATTTTTGGTGATGCCCGACACCCACAGTGGCATGGCACGGGTGAGCCCATTGAATACGCCATCAAAATGCGGCGCTTTGATGAGGCCGGGCGGCTGGATCACCTCTGTGCACGCGGTGACTTGCGCCCCGCACACCTGTCCGATCTGGCCGACACGCTGGTGGCGTTTCACCAATCAGCCGAGCGTGCGCCAGCCGACTCACGCTTCGGTCAGCCTGCAGGTGTCTTGCGTGCTGCGCTGGACAATATCACCGACCTGACAACCCGGCTGCCCGATGCCACGATGCAACTGCAACTGGCAGCCTTGCGCACCTGGACCCAGGCCAGCTACCAACGGCTTGCCCCCTTGATGCACACGCGCCAGCAACAGGGTTGGGTGCGTGAATGCCATGGCGACCTGCACCTGGGCAATTTGGTGCTGATCGACCAGCGGGTGCGCCTGTTTGATTGCCTGGAGTTCAACGCTGACTTGCGCTGGACAGATGTAGCCAATGAAATCGCCTTCACCAGCATTGACCTGCAGGCACACACCCAGCCCGGCCTGGCAAACTGGTTTTACAACGAAGTGCTGAGCCGCACGGGTGACTACCAAGGCGCACTGCTGCTGCCCTTTTATGCCGTTTACCGTGCGCTGGTACGCGCCAAAGTGGCCGCGTTACGGGCCGAACAAACTCAAGGAAACTGGGCTGAAGTCCACACCTACCTCAACCTGGCGCAGCAATTGAGCGAGCCGCCAGCGCCGCAGTTGCTGATCACCCACGGGGTGTCCGGCTGTGGCAAGACATGGGCCACCGATGCCCTGCTGCAACGCAACGACCAGCCGCCCACCTTGCGCTTGCGCTCAGACGTGGAACGCAAGCGTCTGCATGGCCTGGCCGCCAGCGCACCAAGCGGTGCAACGTTGGCCAGCGGCATCTACAGCCCGGATGCCCACACCCGCACCTACGCCCACCTGAAGTCACAGGCCGAGCTGCTGTTGCGAGCGGGTTGGTCGGTGGTGGTGGATGCCACCTTTTTGCGCCAGGCCGACCGAACGGCCTTTGCCCAACTGGCCAGCGACTGCGGGGTGCGCTTTTGTATTCTGGCCCCGTCTGCCACCCCGGTGCAGTTGCACGCGCGCATCCTGGCGCGCCAAGCCCGTGGTCTGGACGCGTCTGAGGCCACCCTGGCCGTGTTGGCACAACAACTCCAACTGCTGGAGCCACTGACTACGCAGGAACTGCAGAAAACCCGTACAAGCGCTCAGGCGGCAGGCGTTTAAGCATCACCTTGTCGACAGCATTGCCCACAATTGCAAAGCCGGCTTGCACGGTGTCGCGACGTACCGTTTTGGCAATGGGGTGCGCTGCGGCATCGGTGATCACGGCCACCACCGGAGCCTTGGCATTGGCCGTGCGCTGCACCACAATGCCCAATTCGCCAGAGGCCAGTTTGACGAAATCCCCTGGGGGATAAATCCCGAATTGCTTGATGATGGCGGTCGATATGGGGCCACCTTGATCCTCGCGGTAAAGCTGGCGGATGGCCTCTTGCGAGGTCAAGGCATCACGCAAAGCGCGCGGACTGATCTTGGCCATGAACACATCGGTCACGCGCAAGGCCACAGCCATGTCGCTCAGAGTGGTGCAGCCTTTGGGGTA
>JBGSRY010000002.1:0-2328 GCA_041737325.1 Rhodoferax sp.
GCTCGGGTGGCGGCAGCGGCTTGGGTTGGGGCGGCTCAGGCGTGGGAGGTGTGGGCGGTGGTTCTTGCAGTTTGGGGGCGGCAGCCACCGGCACACTGGCCCATAGCTCGGTCTCGGCGCTGATCACCTCGGCGTGTCTGCGCCAGTGCACCCCCCAAGTCAGTGCCGCCACCAGCAAACCATGGGCCAGCACGGCCAGCAGCAGGGCACGCAGCAGCCCGGCGCTGGGTGGTGGCGCAAATTCCAGACGGTCAACAGCAGCGTTCATGGGGGCAAGCTTCAGATCAACACCGCTCAGGGGGCAAGTTGCACCGACAGCCCGACCCGCGCCACACCGGCACGCTGCAGCGTGTCCATGACTTTCACCACCGCTTCGTACTTGACGCTTTTGTCGGCGCTGATCACCACCGCCGGGTTGCTTGCGCCACGTTGCGCTTGCTTCACGGCACTGGCGACTTCCGTCAGGCCAACGGCGGCCGACTTGTCGCTTTGTTTGAGTTGCAGCGCCTCGTCTTTACCAATGATGATCTGCACCACCTGGTCAGGTTGCTGGGCGGCTTTGCCCACGCTGGGCAGGTCAATCACGCTGGGGGCTATCAGCGGGGCGGTGACCATGAAGATGATCAACAGCACCAGCATCACGTCAATGAAGGGCACCATGTTGATCTCGTTGATGGTGCGGCGACCCCGTCCGCGGTGGGCTACAGCTGCCATGGTGTGCTCCTGCTGCGTTCAGTGGCCAGAGGCCGATTGCGCGCCGACGTTGCGCTGCAAAATGTTGGAAAACTCTTCCATGAAGGTTTCCAGCCGGATCGCGGTGCGGTCAATGTCACGCGCAAAGCGGTTGTAGGCCACCACCGCCGGTATGGCCGCAAACAGGCCAATGGCGGTGGACACCAGGGCTTCGGCAATGCCGGGGGCCACGGTGGCCAGCGTGACTTGCGTCAACGCCGCCAGACCGGTGAATGAATGCATGATGCCCCAGACCGTGCCAAACAGCCCCACATAGGGCGACACGGAGCCGACCGAAGCCAGAAAGCTCAGGTGGGTTTCAACCACGTCCATCTCGCGTTGAAAGCTGGCGCGCATGGCCCGACGTGCGCCGTCCATCAGGGTGCTGGGGTCGCTGATGTGGCGTTCGCGCAGCTTTTGGTATTCACGCATGCCGCTGGCAAAAATACGCTCCATGGGGCCGGCCAAGCGGGCGTTTTGGGTGGCTGCAGCAAACAGGTCGTTGAGGTTGCTGCCAGACCAGAAGTCACGCTCAAACGTGTCGTTGAGCTGTTTGACCTTGGCCAACGAAAACAGCTTGCGGAAAATGGCGGCCCAACTGGCCACGGAGATGCTGATCAGCAGCGCCATCACCGCTTGCACCACCACGCTGGCGTTGAGCACGAGTTGAAAGATGGAGAGGTCTTGGTTCATGTCAGAGCGTGAATAATTTGAAGTGGAATGCGTTCGGGTTTGAGGGTGCTGGCGTTGACCCAGCCGGCGCGAATGGTCGCTTCGCACAGCAGGGTGGGGGTCTGCGCCTTTAAAAAAGCCTGTTGCTGAATTGTCATGGATGCGCGCCCGGCTTCTTGCAAGCAAGTTGTAACCAACAGTTCATCGTCGAGCCGGGCGCTTTTCAGGTAACGCACGTCGACATGGCCCACCACAAACATGCCGCCGCTGGCGTGAAGCAAGGCCTGTTGCCCGATGCCCTTGGCGCGCAGCCATTCGGTGCGCGCGCGTTCAAAAAACTTCAGGTAGTTGGCGTAATACACAATGCCCCCGGCATCGGTGTCTTCCCAGTACACGCGCACCGGCCAGGTGAATACGTCGGTAGTGGCTTGCAAACTGTTCATGCCAGCAGGGCTCGCAGGCGGTCTATGGCGGTGTGCAATTGGGCCATGGAATTGGCGGTGGAAAAACGGATGAAATGCTGCGTGTCGGCGCTGCCAAAGTCACGCCCCGGCGTGACCGCCACATGGGCGCGGTGCATCAGCTCAAAGGCCAAATCCCAGCTGCCGCTCACCCCCAATTTTTTGCAGGCTGCCGTGCAGTCGGCCCAGGCGTAAAACGCGCCGTCGGGCATGACTGGCACGCGCAGGCCCAGGGCGTTGAGCGCCGGGATAAAGTAGTCGCGTCGGGCTTTGAACTCGGCCCGGCGGCGCTCGTACTCCAGCAGGCTCTGCGTTTCAAAACAAGCCAGCGCGGCGTATTGTGAAATGGTGCTGGGGCAGATAAACAGGTTTTGCGCCAGTCGTTCCAACACCGGCACCAGCTTTTCAGGAACCACCAGCCAGCCCAAGCGCCAGCCGGTCATGTTGAAGTATTTGCTGAAGC
>JBGSRY010000032.1:0-1617 GCA_041737325.1 Rhodoferax sp.
AGGTTGAGCTGCTCGGTGAGGCGCCGGTCGATCTCGGCGATCATGGACTTGATGGTCTTGATCGCGTCGTCGGAGATGAGCGCGGTCTCGGCCAGCGCGGTGGCGGCAAAGCCCAGCGCCAGCACGGCCGCTGCGCCCCAGGCCATGCGCTGCACCGCCTGAAAAGAGTGGGCATACAGGCGGTCGCTCCAGCGCCCCAGCAGCGGGTCAATCACCGCATCTGCCAAGCGCACGCCCAGCAGCAAGGCCCCCAGCGCCGCCAGCGACACGCCCCATTGGCTTGCATACAGGTTGGGCATCCACACGTACAAGGGCAGGGCACAAAACGCCAGCGGCAAGCCCAGCAAGCCGTAGTACCAGCCGTCTTGCGCGCGCCAGGGTGCAGGGGATGCGTTCTCGTTCATGGCGGGGTTCAGGGAGGCGTGGGCGCGGTGCGCAGGGCTTGCGCCAGCAGGGCTTGGCGCAGCTGCGGCTCAGAGGTTTGCTCAGACAGCCAAATGCCAAAAAACAACTTGGCAAAGCGCGCGTCGCGTACCTCACCCAAGGGGCGCTGGTTGTGCCAAAACACCGCACCCACCCCTGGCTGGTGCACGCCGGTGATGTGCTCGCCAGCCAACACGTCCGGGAACAAGGCGCGCATCTGGCCGTCCCAAGCCGTTTCCTGTTCGGTGCTCAGCGGGGCTTGGCGGCGCATTTCGGCCAGCGAGCGTTTGGCAATGTCAGCGCCTTTGAAGTTGCGCAGGTAGGTGAGCTCCAGCGCGAAGGCGCTGTCAGGGTAGCGTGCCGCCTGGAAGCCGGGCGGCACCCACAAGCTGGCCTCATACACCTCAAAGCCCCACACTTTGAGTTTGGCCTGGCCCAACAAATTGGCTGTGGGCAGGGCAGCGCGCACGGCAGGGCTGGGCTCAGCGGCCAGGGCTTGTAAGCAAAATAGGCCTGTAGCCCCTATGAATAAAGCGCGAGTAGCTATTGATAGCATAGCAATCAAGCCTGGGGTTTGGCCAGTGTGTACTGCATCAAGTTGATGTCACCGGTGTCAAACGCAGCCTCGCAATAGGCCAGGTAAAAGGTCCAGATGCGTCTGAAACGTTCATCAAAGCCCAGCTGCGCCACCTCGGCCTGCCGCTGCTCAAAGGCCGCGCGCCAGCGGCGCAGGGTTTCGGCGTAGTCGCTGCCAAAGGCAAATTCGTCCACCACCTCCAGCCCGGCGGCTTGGGCCTGGCGGCGAAACTCGGCCGGGCACGGCAGGCAACCGCCCGGAAAGATGTACTGTTGAATGAAGTCGGTGCTGGCCACGTAGCGCGCAAACAGCGCGTCGTCAATCACGATGCTTTGCACGCAGGCGCGGCCACCGGGTTTGAGCAAGCGGCTGACCGTGGCAAAGTACTGCGGCCAATAGGCACGGCCCACGGCTTCAACCATCTCGATTGAGCAAATCGCGTCAAACGGTGCGTCGCTGATGTCGCGGTAGTCTTGCAAGCGCAAATCGGCCTGCTGGCCTGGGCCAGTGGCTATGCCCAAGCCCGCGAGCCGGGTGTTGGCGTAGGCCAATTGTTCAGTGCTCAGGGTCACGCCCACCAGCGCTGCGCCGCGTTGCACGGTGGCTTGTTCGGCCAG
>JBGSRY010000058.1:0-1664 GCA_041737325.1 Rhodoferax sp.
CCGGTGCGGGGCCGCCGTAGCCACCACCGTTGCCGCCGCCGTAACCCCGTGCCGGGCGCTGGCCAGGGCCACGCACGGCTTGTTCTGCTGCTGACAAATGGCTGCGCGGCTCGAATTCGCGGCCACCGCCTGCGTTTTCAAACCCTTGCGCATCGGCATTGCGGCCTTCGCCGCCAAAGCCACGTCCATTGGGATTGGCATTGGGGCGGCCACGGCCAGCGCCAGCTGGGCCACGGTTGCCAGCTGCTGCCCGGCCCCCGCCATTACCGCCACTGTTGCCGCCTCCATGGCCACTGCGTGCAGCGCCCGGGCCTTTACTTTCGCGTACGCGGGTCAGCATTTCGGTGCGGGCCGCCTTGGCTGCTGCCATCATCACGTCCCGGCTTGGTGGTTTGCCCGCGCCACCCAAAATGGTTTGGCGGCCCATGGCGATGGGTTCGGCTTTTTCGCCGGCCTCAGGCATGAACTCATGGATGATTTCAACCGGAATGTCTTGCTTGGTAAAGCGTTCAATGGCTTGCATGAAGCCTTCTTCGTCCAGGCTCACCAGGTTCACGGCTTGACCATCAGCCCCGGCGCGGCCGGTGCGGCCAATGCGGTGCACATAGTCTTCACAGACGTTGGGAATGTCGTAATTGACCACGTGCGGCAGGTCGTCAATGTCAATGCCACGGGCCGCAATGTCGGTTGCCACCAGGGCGCGCATGTCGCCGCTTTTGAACCCGGCCAGTGCCTGGGTGCGGGCAGACTGGCTTTTGTTGCCGTGCAAGGCCATGGCGTTGATGCCGTTTTTGCACAAAAACTCGGCCACGTTGTTGGCCCCAAATTTGGTCCGGGTGAACACCAGTACCTGGCTCCAGTTGTGCTGGTTGATGATGTGCACCAGCAGGGCTTTTTTCTTGCCCCGGCCAACCGGGTGGATCAACTGGGTGATGCGCTGCACGGTGGTGTTGCGAGGCGTGACTTGCACGCTTTGCGGGTCTTTCAGCAGGGTGGCGGCCAGTTCGCGGATTTCATCGCTGAAGGTGGCTGAAAACAGCAGGCTTTGCTTGGCTTTGGGGACCACGGCCAGCACTTTTTTCACGTCGTGAATAAAGCCCATGTCGAGCATCCGGTCGGCCTCGTCAAGCACCAGTATTTGCACCTGGCTCAAGTCCATCATGCCTTGTTGCTGCAAGTCGAGCAAACGCCCTGGTGTGGCCACCAAAATGTCTACTCCTTTTTTCATGCGGCTGATTTGCGGGTTCATGCCGACACCGCCAAAGATGGCGGCAGAGCTCAACTCCAGGTATTTGCCATAGGTCTGTACCGATTCTTCAACCTGTGCAGCCAGTTCCCGTGTGGGGGTCAGCACCAGGGCGCGGATGGCCACGCCACCAAATTTGCTGCGTGGCGCGTCTGAGGTGCTCAGTTTTTGCAGCATGGGCAGCACGAAAGCTGCCGTTTTGCCCGTGCCGGTCTGGGCTCCGCCCAGCAAGTCATGTCCTGCCAGCACCATGGGAATAGCCTGTGCCTGAATCGGCGTAGGGGTTTCGTAGCCTTGCTCACGCACAGCCTTGAGAATGGCCTCGGCCAAATTAAGTTCTTCAAATTTCATGTAGAGGTGCACCCCATCCAGGGCGCCAGGGCATCGGCCTTGTTTGACGCTGTTGGTGTCAATTCAG
>JBGSRY010000079.1:0-1775 GCA_041737325.1 Rhodoferax sp.
ATGAATTCCATGGCATCAAAACCCCCGAAGAACCCCGCAACGCCCGCAGCACCGCTTGTAAAGCCGGATATTGACAGAGGCAACGACTCCGTGGTGCTCGAACGCCGGCCACAAAAAACCAAGCCACCGCAGATGTACCAGGTGGTTTTGCTCAATGATGACTACACACCGATGGAATTTGTGGTGCTGGTGATTCAGGAATTTTTTGGCAAAGACCTTGAAACTGCAACCCAGATCATGCTCAAAATTCATCTGGATGGCCGTGGCGTGTGTGGTGTGTATTCACGTGATGTGGCTGCCACCAAGGTCGATCAGGTGATGGATGCCGCCAACAAGGCTGGGCATCCTTTGCAGTGTGTCAGTGAACCGTTGGAATCATGAGGATTTTGTAATCCATTTACCCTGAACTGATTTTGAAATCAGATTACAGTCAAGTCTCGAAACAAAGCTATCAAAAGGAACCCCATGATTGCCCAAGAACTGGAAGTCAGCCTTCACATGGCATTTGTCGAAGCACGGCAACAGCGCCATGAATTCATCACGGTCGAACACTTGCTGCTGGCCTTGCTGGACAACCCCAGCGCGGCCGAGGTGTTGCGGGCCTGTTCGGCCAACATTGATGACTTGCGCAAGTCGCTGGTCACTTTCATCAAAGACAACACGCCACAAGTCGCGGGCAGCGAAGAGGTGGATACCCAACCCACGCTCGGTTTCCAGCGTGTGATCCAGCGCGCCATCATGCACGTTCAGTCCACGGGTAGTGGCAAAAAAGAAGTCACCGGAGCGAATGTTCTGGTCGCCATATTTGGCGAGAAAGACTCGCACGCCGTGTATTACCTGCACCAGCAGGGTGTGACCCGTCTGGACGTGGTCAACTTCATTGCCCATGGCATCAAAAAATCTGACCCACCGGAGCCTGCCAAAGCGGGTGAAAGCCAGGCTGAGACCGACGAAGCGGGGAGCGAGAAGAACGAGAAGTCTTCCCCCCTGGAACAATACACGCAAAACCTGAACCAGCTTGCCAAAGACGGCAAGATTGACCCGCTGATCGGACGCGAGTATGAAGTCGAGCGTGTGATTCAAATCCTGTGCCGTCGGCGCAAGAACAACCCGCTGCTGGTGGGTGAGGCGGGTGTTGGCAAAACCGCCATTGCCGAGGGCCTGGCCTGGCGCATCACCCAAAAAGCCGTGCCTGAAATTCTGGCCGATTCGATTGTTTATTCGCTTGACATGGGCGCGTTGCTGGCGGGCACCAAATACCGTGGCGACTTTGAGCAACGCCTCAAAGGGGTCTTGAAGTCGCTCAAAGACAAACCCAACACGGTGCTGTTCATTGACGAAATTCACACCCTGATTGGTGCGGGCGCGGCATCCGGTGGCACGCTGGATGCGTCCAACCTGCTCAAACCGGCCCTGAGCTCGGGTGCGCTCAAGTGCATTGGTGCCACCACCTTTACTGAATACCGCGGCATTTTCGAGAAAGATGCGGCCCTGAGCCGCCGTTTCCAGAAAGTCGATGTGGTTGAACCCACGGTGGAAGAAACGGTTGAAATCCTGAAAGGCCTGAAGTCGCGTTTTGAAGAGCATCACAACGTCAAATACGCGGTGGCCGCGTTGCAAGCGGCAGCGGAGCTCAGCGCCAAATACATCAATGACCGGCACTTGCCGGACAAAGCCATCGACGTGATTGACGAGGCCGGAGCGGCGCAGCGCATTCTGGCCCCTGTCACCATGCCTTCCCTCATGTGGACTGAGATACAGGTCACGGTGAGTGG
>JBGSRY010000085.1:0-3297 GCA_041737325.1 Rhodoferax sp.
GCACCATGCAATGCCATGCGCAGGTCCTTCCATCTGCCAGCGCCCCTGCAGCTGAACCCCTGCCTGCAGCATCTACGGCAGCACGCGCCGCTGCAGACGCAGTGGCTGAAGCCTCAGCAGCCGCTGCACAACCGCAACAGCGCGAACCCAGCGCCAGTTTCAACGTCCAGGGCGTGCCGGGGTCGGTCAAGCTGATCTACAAGGTCGAAGCCAACAAGTTCCCCTACAGTCTGAACGCCGAACTGGTGTGGCAGCAGGACACACAGCATTACTTTGCCAGCCTGCAAGTGGGCGCGTTTGGTCAATACAGAATACAAACCAGTCGCGGCGCGTTCGGGACACGTGGTTTGCTGCCTGAGCGGTTTTCTGACAAATACCGCAGCGAGGTGGCGGCCCACTTCAATTGGCCGCAGCACAAGGTCACCTTCAGCGCCAACACGCCCGAGGTGACGCTGCAAGAGGGCGCGCAAGACCGCATGAGCATCTTGATCCAGTTGGCCGCGTTGGTGGCCAGCGCACCCGAGCGCTACACCCCTGGCACCCGCCTGACGCTGCAAACCGTGGGCCCACGTGATGCCGCTGTCTGGCTGTTCACCGTGGGAGAGCCCGAGGACTTGGTCGTGCCCAGTGACCCGGCAGGCACCGTTCAAACCATCAAGATGACACGCCAACCGCAACAACGCTATGACCAACAAATGGAACTCTGGCTGGCCCCGGCGCTGGGCTATTTGCCCGCCAGAATCCGCTTGCAAGAAGCCAATGGTGACTTTCTGGATCAGCGCTGGTTTGCGACGGCAGCCGTTGACCCGCTGTGAGCGCCCGTACGGACCGCTGGTGCACGCCACAGCAGTTTGCAAAAAATGGTCTGGGCCGTGTTTCGGGCTTGAAATCAGCGCGAATCATGCCATCTGCAGGGCCTATCCCTTTCATGGATAATTTGACCAATGCACACGCTCTACGACTCTGAAACCTATTCTGTGACCCACATGTTGGCCAACGCGGTGGCCGCTGACATGCCGCCAGACACGCTCAAAGCCGGTGAACAGCTGCTGATCGTCCCTGCTCTGGCGCGCCATGGCTTTGAAATTGTCGACAAGCGTTCCAACAAAGAGGTCTACCTGGACGGCTCCTGGGCCGAGTTGTTTCAGCAGCAAATCTCGGCCTGGCAACTCAAAACGCCGACCCAGGAAGAAGTTGAAGACACGCTGGAGCAATACGCCGGACTGGCCCAAAATCCAATCTTGGTGCACTGAGGCGCCCAGTCCTTATTTTTTTAAGAAATCAGGCTCTAGCCCTTGTAATCACTGGGCAAGCATGTCAAAAAACATAGCACCCAAGGGCTACGCAGAAGCAACTGCGACAATAGCGCCATGAATCCTGTTTACACCCTGACCCTGTCTTGCCCCGACCGCTTGGGGCTGGTGCACGCGGTTTCCGGCTTTTTGCTGGAGCGCAGCGGCAACATCGAAGAAGCCGCGCAATACAACGACACCGGCACTGGCCTGTTTTTCATGCGGGTGCAATTTGCCTGCCGCCAGCTCAGCTTTGACGCGTTGAAGCTGCAGCTCGCTGAATTTGCCGCACCGTATCAAATGCAATGGCAGTTGCATGCGCTGGCACAAGCGATGCGCACCGTGATTTTTGTCAGCAAGGAAGGCCATTGCTTGAACGACCTGCTGTTTCGCTGGAAAAGTGGCTTGCTGCCGCTGGATATTCGTGCCATTGTTAGCAACCACCGCGAGTTTTACCAACTGGCAGCCAGCTACAACGTGCCGTTTCACCACCTGCCTGTCAGCGCCACCAGCAAAGCGCAGGTTGAAGCCAAACAAATCGAGATCATTGAAGCCGAAGGTGCCGAACTGGTGGTGTTGGCGCGCTACATGCAAATCCTCAGCAACGACCTGTGCAAAAAACTGTCAGGTCGCGCCATCAACATCCACCACAGTTTTTTACCCAGCTTCAAAGGGGCCAAGCCTTATTACCAGGCCCATGACCGGGGCGTGAAACTGATCGGAGCCACCGCCCACTATGTCACCGCTGACCTGGACGAAGGCCCCATCATCGAACAAGACGTGGCCCGCGTTGACCACAGCAAAACGGTGGAAGATTTGACGGCATTAGGCCGTGACACCGAGAGCCAGGTGCTGGCTCGCGCCGTGAAGTGGCACAGCGAGCACCGGGTGCTGATCAATGGCCACAAAACGGTGATTTTCAAGTAGGTGCAAACATGGCTTGCAAGGTGGTCAGCGTGCGCTTGAGCGTAGCGCTGTGCACTGCGCCCTCGCGCCGCACCAGACGAGACTTGTCCAGCATGCGGATTTGATCCAGCAAAATCAAGCCTGATTTGCCCTTGAACGTGATGGGTATCCGAAACCCGGCCGGCTTTGACCCGGTGGTCATCGGGGCCACGATCACCGTGCGCAGATGCTGATGCATCTCCGGCGGTGAAATCACCACGCAAGGCCGTGTTTTCTGAATCTCGCTGCCCACCATGGGGTCGAGTTGCGCCAGCCAGATGTCGCCCGTGGCCAGCGCCGACAGGGTTACCACTGCAAGTCCTGATCAGCGGCGTTGGCAAACTCTGGCCAAACCAACACATCGTCTGCCGCCAGTGCAATATCCCGACTGTCTGCCGCCCAGCCCTCGCGCGGGTGGCGTTTGAGGGGGCGAATCTCGATCACTCCGTCATGAACTTGCAGGTCTGCCATATCCAGCAAACCGGTTTGCTCCAGAATTGGTTTGGGAATCAGAACGCCTCTGGAATTGCCCATGGTTCGAATCGATACTTGCATTGCAATGCTCCACTGTAGTAAGCACAATGTTAGCACGATGCGACCCATTCATTGACCGTGAAGCGCCGAGTTCAAAAGTAGCGCATCTCGCTTCAATCACGCCCCTCGTTCAACAGGGCCGCCACGTCACACGGCACAGTGACCGAGGCCTGCGCCATGAAGCGTTGCACCTGCTGCGCTGCCGCCATGCCTGTGCGCCGCGCCAGCGTGCCAGCGGGCAACAGGTCTGCAACAGGCTCACCGCGCTGGGTGATGGTGAAGCCCTGACCACCACGCACCTGACACAACAAGTCAGCCAGGTGGGTCTTGGTTTCGTAAGCGCCAATGGTCAACAGTTGGGGCATGACATCCTCCTTCAAAGCAACTAGTAGTTCGTTCCATTAAAACAGGTACATTTCAAGAAATCCCCAGGTCGAACTTGTTCCAGCGAAACACGACGGGTAACTGGTTCATTTCCTCAACCCCTTTGAGAATTCTCATTTTGAGGTCTTCGAGTGAGTCGACG
>JBGSRY010000212.1:0-2648 GCA_041737325.1 Rhodoferax sp.
CCCACATGCCAGAGCTGCGGAGCCATCACCCCCCCAGCACCATGCACCGCCTGAATCACATCTTGCCACCCCGCCAGCGCGTCATCACCCCAAAAATGCGGCACATCGGGGTCGTTGGCCGCTGCCGGGCGCTGCACCACCGTGCCCTCCGACACGATCAGGCCCACGGCAGCAGCCGCGCGCTTGCGGTAGTACTCGCTCACGCCAGGCGTGGGCACACCTGCGGGCGAAAATGAGCGTGTCATGGGGGCCATGACGATGCGGTTGTCCAGCTTGAGATGCTTGAACACAAACGGCTGAAACAGGGGGGCAGCGTTAGACATAAAAACGGAAAGAGGTGGGTTGTAGATGAAGCCAGTTTACGTAGATTGACCCGGTTAATGGTTACACCCAGTCACCAAGGCTACAGCGGTCAGCCTGGTGGCCAAGGCCTTTCACTGCACCACCAATTTGGCATCGGCACGCGCGGTCATCACCACACCCATGTCGACCGCGC
The DNA here is from genome assembly GCA_041737325.1 of Rhodoferax sp. Taxonomy (GTDB): domain Bacteria; phylum Pseudomonadota; class Gammaproteobacteria; order Burkholderiales; family Burkholderiaceae_C; genus Rhodoferax. The sequence continues at coordinate 497 of JBGSRY010000212.1, forward strand.
TGTCAAAACCAAAACGGGCAAAGACGGCCAGCACGCGGTCAACCTCAGCAGGCGCACAGCTCACCAGCAGCCCCCCACTGGTTTGCGGGTCGGTCAACAGTGCCTGGTCAACGGCTGTAAAGCCGTGCGGCAGACTCACCTCATGGCCATATGCGGCCCAATTGCGTCCGGACGCACCGGTGATGCATCCCTGCCCAGCCAGGGCACGCACACCGCTCAAAAAAGGAACTTTTTGCCAGTCAATTTGAACTGTGCAACCCGCACCGCGTGCCATTTCCAGGGCGTGTCCAGCCAGCGCAAAACCGGTCACGTCGGTCATGGCATGCACGCCGTCGAGCGCCGCCAGCGCCGGGCCTGGGGTATTGAGCTGGGTGGTGACCTGCATCATGTGGGCATAGCCAGCCGCATCCAACTGGTCTTTCTTCAAGGCCGCCGACATCACCCCCACGCCCAACGGTTTACCCAAAATCAAATGGTCACCGACCTGAGCACTGGCGTTGCGTTTGACGCGTGCCGGGTGCATCAGACCCATGGCCACCAGCCCATAAATCGGCTCGACCGAGTCAATGGTGTGACCGCCCGCAATCGGGATGCCTGCGGCGCGACACACGCTGGCACCACCCTCCAGAATCTTGCCAATGGTCTGGACCGACAACACATTAATCGGCATACCCACCAGAGCCAGCGCCATGATGGGTGTCCCACCCATGGCATACACGTCGCTGATGGCGTTGGTAGCAGCGATGCGACCAAAGTCAAACGGGTCATCCACAATCGGCATGAAGAAGTCAGTGGTGGCAATCAGGGCCTGTTCGTCGTTGAGCTGGTAAACCGCAGCATCATCAGAGGTCTCAATGCCCACCAACAGCTCCTTGGGCATCGGCATGGCCGTCGTACCCTTGAGGATGCTTGAAAGCACGCCAGGGGCAATCTTGCAACCACAGCCACCGCCGTGCGAGAGACTCGTCAGGCGTGGCTCAACCCGGTCTGGTGAAGCCGGTTGAACAGATGAGGCGGGGATTGAAGGCAAAGTCATACTTTTGTTCCAAAGTGCGGTAACGCGGGAGGCATAAGCTGTCGATTATCCGGCCAGTCCCCCAGCTTGTTGGCCGCCAACCCTTGACCCCTTGGCCTGCTGCCGCCATACTCGCGCCCAATTGATCGGGAACAGACATGACCAACGAGACCCCATCTGGCCAGATGCCAGCTGCACTTGCAGCCCCCAGCTACCTGACCACACCCCTTCCCCACATTGGGGCCTGGACACATTACTTTTTGAATGCAGAAATCCCGATCATGGCCACAACGGCCCGGGCGATTGAAGAACTGCGCGCCAACGAAGACGATGTCGATGCCAACATGCTGACCGCCGTCATCCAGGTTGACCCCCTGATGACCCTGAAACTACTGTCGCGCATGGCCAGCCTGCGCCGCCCCGGCAGTAACACCGAGACAGAATCCATCACCACATCGCTGGTGCTGATGGGTATTTCACCTTTTTTCAGGCATTTTGGCCCCCAACGCACGGTAGAAGACTGGTTGGCAGACCAACCCGAAGCCCTGCAGGGGCTGCAAAGCCTGTTGATCCGGGCCGAACGCGCAGGGCAATTTGCACTCGGGTTTGCAGTGCACCGCGCTGACACCGATGCCACCATCATTCACCAAGCCGCCTTTTTGAACGATTTTGCAGAAATCCTGTTGTGGCTGCACGCCCCAACCCTGATGCTCAAAATCCAGCAGGCGCAAGCCGCGGACTCCACGCTGCGCTCCAACATCATCCAACGCGAGGTGCTGGGCGTTGAAATCAGCGACCTGCGCCAGGCCTTGATGAATTTGTGGCACCTGCCAGAGCTGCTCATCCACATCAGCGATGAACGCCACGCCGAGCGTTCCAACGTGCAGTGCGTGGTACTGGCGGTGCGTTTGGCGCGGCATTCTGCTCTTGGCTGGGACAACGCCGCCTTGCCAGACGACTATGAAGACATTGCCAAGTTGCTCAACGCCTCTGCGCGCATCATCCCGGCGTTTTTGAAGAAAATTGACCACCCCATCCTGGAAGCCGCCATGCTGGGCTGCAACATGCCCGCGCCCTGACGGTCATCTGTTTTGCCCCAGGCCCTGCCGGTGATTGAACTTTTCAATTGGCACTCTC
>JBGSRY010000221.1:0-4377 GCA_041737325.1 Rhodoferax sp.
GAATCATGGTGCCAAAGGCTTGCTCGGTCAAAATTTCCAGCAGCAGCACATGCGGCACGCGGCCGTCGATGATGTGCACCGAGTTGACACCGCTTTTAGCGGCATCCAGCGCGCCCGCAATTTTGGGCAGCATGCCACCCGAAATCGTGCCATCGGCAAACAGCTCGTCAATGCGCTTGGCCGTCAGGTCGGTGAGCAATTGACCGGCTTTGTCCAGCACGCCGCTGATGTTGGTGAGCATCATGAGTTTTTCGGCTTGCAGCACGGTGGCCAGTTTGGCCGCCACCACGTCGGCATTGATGTTGTAGCTTTCGTTGTGTGCGCCAAAACCAATCGGGCTGATGACCGGAATGAAGGCATCGTCTTGCAGCGCCTTCACCACGCTGGGGTCGATGCTGACAATGTCGCCCACCTGGCCCACATCGTGCTCTTTGCTGGCATCGGCAGCGTCCACCATTTTGAGTTTTTGTGCCCGGATCAGGCCACCGTCGCGCCCGGTCAGGCCCACGGCCTTGCCACCGGCGTGGTTGATCAGGCCCACAATGTCTTGCTGCACCTCACCCGCCAGCACCCATTCAACCACTTCCATGGTTTCGGCATCGGTGACACGCATGCCCTGGATGAATTCACCTTTTTTACCCAGGCGCTTGAGCAGGCCCTCAATTTGCGGGCCGCCGCCATGCACCACCACGGGGTTGATGCCCACCAGCTTGAGTAGCACCACGTCTTCGGCAAAGGCTTGCTGCAACGCGGGTTCGGTCATGGCGTTGCCGCCGTATTTGATCACCATGGTCTTGCCATGGAACTTGCGAATGTAGGGCAGCGCCTGGGCCAGGATTTGCGCCTGATCGCGCGGGGTGATGGAAGATGCGTTGGTCATAACCCAAATTGTGCCGCATCCGCCCCAGGCCTTGTGCGGTCAGCCTGGATTGCTGCGCCCGTAACTGTCTTCAAACCGCACAATGTCATCTTCACCCAAGTAGCTGCCAGACTGCACTTCAATGATCTCCAGCGGCATCAGGCCCGGGTTGGTCAGGCGGTGGAGGGTGCCCAGGGGGATGTAGATCGACTGGTTTTCCGTCAACAAGCTGACGGTGTCGCCGCAGGTGACTTCTGCCGTGCCCCTGACCACAATCCAGTGCTCGGCGCGGTGGTGGTGTTTTTGCAGGCTCAAACTGGCTTTTGGATTGACCAGAATGCGCTTGACCTTGAAGCGGTCGGCTTCGTCAATGCTGTCATACCAACCCCAAGGGCGATGCACTTTGCGGTGCAGCGTGAGCTCTGTGCGGTGCTGTTGCTCCAGCGCCGTGACCAATTTTTTCACGTGCTGGCTCTGGCTGCGGTCTGCCACCAGCACCGCATCTGCGGTTTCCACAATCACCAGGTTGCTGACCCCCACCGCACCCACCAAACGGTGGCTGGCGTGAACCAGGGTGTCGCTGGTGTCGGCCAGCAGGGTGTCGCCCACGGTGACGTTACCGGCCGCATCCTGCGCACCAACTTGCCAGACGGCATCCCACGCGCCCAGGTCGCTCCAGCCCGCATCCAACGGCAGCATGTGGATGGGAAAGGCTGAACCGGGGCAGTGCTCCATCACCGCATAGTCAATCGACTCACTCGGCACCAGGGCGAACGCTGCAGGCGCAGGCCGGACAAATTGGGCATCGCGGGTTTGCCCCGCCCAGGCTTGCTGGCTGGCGGCAGCCATGGCGGGCCTGAAATGCGCCAGCGCCTTGAGCCAGGTGCTGGCCTTGAGCACAAACATGCCGCTGTTCCAGGCGTAGTCACCGCTGGCCAGGTAGCTGATGGCGGTGTTCAGGTCGGGTTTTTCTGCAAACTGGGCCACGGTGTATTGGCCGTGTGAACCTGCTGCACCCGTGCGCCGGATGTAGCCATAACCGGTTTCAGGGCCTTGGGGGGTAATACCCAGCATGACAATACCGCCAGTTGCCGCCGCGCGCACACTGTGCCGCAAGGCACTGCTGAACGCCACGGTGTCCACCACCGTTTGGTCTGCTGGTGCCACCACCAGTATGGGGTCTTGGCCTTGGGCTGTGGCGTGCAACGCAGCCAGGGTCAAAGCCGGTGCGGTGTTGCGGGCCACGGGCTCCAGCAACAGGGTGGCCGTGACGGTGTGCAACTCGCGCAACTGGTCAAGCGCCATAAAACGGTGCTCTTCATTGGTCACCACCAGGGTTTCACCCACGCTGATGTCATCACACGCCAAGTGGTTGAGACGCTCCACTGCTTGCTGAAACAAACTGGTGCTGCCGGACAACACCAAAAATTGTTTGGGAAAACCGGCACGCGACAAGGGCCACAGCCGTGTGCCAGAGCCGCCACAAAGGATAACGGGGGTGATAGGAATCATGTTGGGCTTGATGTTTCAGTGCACAGCGGGCGCATAGCCTTGCACACAGGTTTTGAATACCTGCTGGATGGCCGGCAGGTTGTTGTTGTTGGCCGCTTCCTCCAGGGTGTGCAGGTGCGACTCTAGCGTGGGCCACGGCAAGAAATCTTCGTGCGCCTTCATGATGCGCGGGTTGTCGGTGGGCTCAGGGTGGTCGCCAATCAACAGCTCCTCATAGAGCTTTTCACCGGGACGCAGGCCGGTGATGGCAATGTCAATGTCGCCGTCGGGGTGCTGGGTGTCACGCACGCGCAGGCCAGAGAGTTCGATCATGCGCCGCGCCAGGTCGATGATTTTGACCGGCTCTCCCATGTCGAGCACAAAAACATCGCCGCCCTGGCCCATGGCCCCGGCTTGCAGCACCAGTTGCGCGGCCTCAGGGATGGTCATGAAATAGCGCGTGACTTCAGCATGCGTGACCGTCAACGGGCCGCCATGTGCCAATTGGTGACGAAACAGCGGCACCACGCTGCCGCTGGAGCCCAGCACATTGCCAAAGCGCACCATGGCAAAGCAGGTGGCCGGTTGTTGCGCCGCCAGGGCTTGCAACACCAGTTCGGCCATGCGTTTGCTGGCCCCCATGACGTTGGTGGGGCGCACCGCCTTGTCGGTGCTGATCAGTACAAAACTTTTGATGCCGTGCTGCAGCGCGGCCTGGGCCAGGTTCAGCGTGCCAAACACGTTGTTGCGCACGCCTTCGCCGGGGTTGTCTTCAACCATGGGCACATGTTTGTAGGCCGCAGCGTGGTAAACGGTAGCCGGGTGATAAGTCGCAAAAATAGCCTGCAGCCGCTGTGGATTGCGCACACTGCCCAGCAAGGGCACCAGCTCAACCTGCACCTGGGCCGCCTTGCACAGGGCTTGCAGCTCTTGGTGAATGGCGTACAGGCCATATTCGCTGTGGTCCAGCAGCAGCAACTGGCGTGGGCGCTGCAACACAATTTGCCGCGTCAGCTCACCGCCTATGCTACCGCCAGCACCACTGACCAGCACCACTTTGCCAGCCAGGTTTGCGGCCAGAAGCCGGGGGTCTGGCGGAACAGGGTTGCGCCCCAGCAGGTCTTCAATGTCAAGCTCGTGAAAGTCATTCACGGTGACCTTGCCGCTGGCCAGGTCAGCCATGCCCGGCAGGGTGCGCACATGCACCGGCACATGCCGCAAACTTTCCAAAATGGCATTGCGCCGCTCGCGGCTGACACGGGGCATGGCCAGCAAAATGTCTGACACGCCCTGGTCCGCCACCACACGGCTGATGTCCCCCGGCGCATAAACCATCACCCCGTTGACACTGCGCCCCACTTTGGCTGCGTCATCATCCACAAAACCCAGCAGCGCATATTGGCGCGACAGGCGCAGGGCATCAGCGGTTTGCGCCCCGGCCGTGCCCGCGCCGTAGATCAGCAACCGCCCCGACTGCATGGCACTGGAGTGGCCTTCGTCAACCAACCAGGCGCGCGCCAAGGCCCGGCTGGAGCCCACCAAAAACAGGAACACCAGGGGCTGCAGCACCCCCAGACTACGCGGCACACTGGGCCACTGCATCCAGACCAAAACCAGCATCAGCAAGCAGCCATAGACCATGACCGCCCGGCCAGTGGCAAACAAGGCCGCTTGCCCGGAAAACCTGAAAATGGCCCGGTACAGCCCAAACCGGGCAAACACCGGCAGCGCCAACACGGGGGTCAGCACATAAACCCACCACTGCGCCCCAACCGGGCGGTGCAGCGCATCAAGCCGCAGCGTGAACGCAATCCAGGTGGCCAGCAACGCCAGCCCCATGTCCAACGCCATCACCGCCGCCTGCTTGACAAACCGCGGCCACCCTAAAACCTTGCTTTGCATGAGATATCCCTGAAAACACACAGGGCCGCTTGTGTGCGGCTTTTGTTATGCGTTAAAAAAACAACGCCCACCACCACTAAACGGCAAAAGAATCCTTGCTTTGGCCCTGTGCCACCAATGCCGCC
>JBGSRY010000229.1:0-5337 GCA_041737325.1 Rhodoferax sp.
ACATGGTCGAACGTGAACTGCTCCTGACCGGCGTGTCGCCGCTGGATCATCTCGCGCGCGATCTCCAGAATGGTCAGCGTAGCGAGGCCCAGGAAGTCGAACTTCACCAGGCCGATGGCCTCGACATCGTCCTTGTCGTACTGGCTCACCGCCGAGTCGCTGCCGGGCTGCTGGTACAGCGGGCAAAAGTCGGTGAGCTTGCCGGGCGCAATCAGCACCCCACCGGCGTGCATGCCAATGTTGCGCGTCAGGCCTTCCAACTTGCGCGCCAGTTCCAGCAGCGTGCGCACATCTTCCTCGCGGGCTTCACGCTCGGCCAGAATCGGTTCGGCCTCGGTGGCGTAAACCAGCTTGTCGTCTTTCTTTTTGTCGGCTGGGGGCAGTTGCAAGGTCACCGCCACACCGGGCTTGTTGGGAATGAGCTTGCTGATGCCGTCGCAAAAGGTGTAGCTCATGTCCAGCACGCGACCCACGTCGCGAATGGCGGCGCGTGCGGCCATGGTGCCAAAGGTGGCAATCTGGCTGACCGCGTCTTTGCCGTATTTGCTCTTGACGTAATCAATCACCAGGTTGCGGTTGGTCTGGCAAAAGTCAATGTCAAAGTCGGGCATCGACACCCGCTCGGGGTTCAGAAAACGCTCAAACAGCAGGTTGTAGCGCAGCGGGTCCAGGTCGGTGATCTTGAGCGCATAGGCCACCAAGGAACCTGCACCAGAACCGCGCCCAGGGCCGACCGGACAACCGTTGTTTTTGGCCCAGTTGATGAAGTCACCCACAATCAAAAAGTAGCCGGGAAAGCCCATGCCCAAAATCGTCACCAGCTCAAATTCAAGCCGTTCCAGATAACGTGGCATCTCTTTTTCACGCTGCACCGGGTCGGGGTACAGATGCGCCATGCGCTCTTTCAGTCCCTCATGCGAGGCGTAGCGAAAGTAGTCGTTGGCCTCCATCACCACACCATCCACCGGTGGAATGGGAAAGTCGGGCAACTGCGGCTTACCCAGCACCAGATTCAGGCTGCAACGCTTGGCAATTTCAACGCTGTTGGCCAGGGCGCTGGGCAGATCGGCAAACAAGGTGCACATCTGGGCACTGGTTTTGAAATACTGCTCGCGGGTGAAACGGCGCACGCGGCGCGGGTTGGCCAGAATCTCACCCTCGGCAATGCACACGCGCGCTTCATGCGCTTCAAAGTCATCCGGGCTTTGAAACTGCACCGGGTGCGTGGCCACCACCGGCAACTGCATGCGCTGCGCCAGTTGCACCGCCGCGGCCACATGCGCCTCGTCATCGGCACGGCCCGCACGCTGCAACTCCAGGTAAAAACGGTGCGGAAACACTTGACCGAGCTGCAAGGCAGCATCCAGGGCACGGGCCTCGTCGCCCTGCAGCAGGGCTTGCCCCACCGGTCCCGCCTGCGCACCCGACAAACAAATCAGCCCCGCATTCAGCTCGGTCAACCACGCCAGCGACAGCGTCGCCTGCGCCTTGCCCCCGGCCTGTGTCCAGGCCCGCGCCAGCAGCTCGGACAAGTTCAAATAACCCTGGTGGCTTTGCACCAACAGCAACACGCGTGACAACTGCCCCGCTGCCTGGCCCAGGCCTTCCAGCCACACCTCCGCACCCAGCACCGGTTTGACACCCCGCTTGCGGCCCTCACGGTAAAACTTGATACCGCCAAACAGGTTGCTCAGGTCGGTGATGGCCAGGGCTGGCTGCGCATCGGCAGCTGCCGCCTTGACGACCTCATCGATCCGGGTGGTACCGTCAATAACGGAAAATTCGGTGTGCAGACGTAAGTGGACGAACATGGGCTTGAAGTAAGATGACTGCCGCAGTCTGGTGTTGCGCTACGGGCATCCGGCGGGCAGTTCGTTGGATTGTAAGAAGACCCCAAGGCGTTTATCTTGAAAATTCTGGTTGTTGATGATCACGCACTGGTGCGTGAAGGCCTGAGCCAGGTGCTCAAAGGGCTGGAAACTGAACAAACCGTGGCGGTGCTGCAAGCGCCTGACTGCACCCAGGCGTTTGCCCTGGCCAATCTCCATCCCGACCTGGACCTGGTGCTGCTGGACTACCACCTGCCTGACATGAATGGTTTGGCCGCTCTGGCCATCTTTGGCAAGCAGCACCCCGAACTTCCTGTGGTGATTTTGTCGGGCTCGGCCAACCCCAGCGTGATGCAACAAGCCCTGAGCCAGGGTGCGGCTGGGTTCATCACCAAATCGGGGCGCAGCGACGAATTGCTTTACGCCTTGCGACGGGTACTGGCGGGTGACATCTATGCGCCCAGCAGCCTGGCTGCTTTCCCTGAAGCCGGTTGCGACGGCACAGCCACCGCTGCACACGCCCCCGTGTTCAGTCCGCGTTTACTTGAAGTCTTGCAGCTGTTGCTGGACGGTTGCACCAACCGTGAAATCAGCGCCCGCTTGTTTCTGGGCGAAGAAACCATCAAATCGCACGTGGCCACCATCATGCGTGCATTCAACGCCAAAACCCGCACCCAAGCCGCCACTGAAGCCACACGCTGGGGCTACCGCAAGTCTTCATCCACAGGGTGATCGCGCAGCAAATGGCTCAGCAAACTGCGTAACTTGGCGGGTCGCACCGGCTTGTGCAGCAACGTCAGGCCCGCCAGCTGTGCCAGCTTCATCAGCGCGCCATCGGTGTCGCCACTCATCAAACACGCAGGCACTGCGCGTTGCCACTGACGGCGCAAGGCCTGCACCACGTCAATGCCGTTTTGACCCAGTGGCAAACGGTAATCGCTGATGATCACGGCGGGCTGCAGCCCCGCCGCCACCAAACCCTGGGCATCATCCAGAGCCTGTGCCTGATGCACCTGCATGCCCCAGCCCGCCAGCAAACCCACCAAGGCCGAGCGCACCAGCGCATCGTCTTCAATCACCAGCACCACGGCCTCTGCCAGGGCATCCTGCAAGGGAGCCTGGGTATCGGCTTCAGCCGGGGTCTCATCAGGTTTGGACACCACCGGCAGGGTGAGTGAAAAGCGGCTGCCCAGGCCCAATATGGACTTCAACTGCAACGGATGCCCGAGCAACTCGGCGGTGCGCTGCACAATGCTCAACCCCAGCCCCATGCCCTTGTTGCGATCACGTGCGCTGTTGTCAAGTTGGTAAAACTCCTTGAACACATCCTGCTGGTGTTCAGGTGCAATGCCAATGCCGCTGTCCCAGACCTGAATCTGTACCTGCCGCCCGGCATCCACCAACCGGCAAGCCACCAACACCCCGCCCCGGTTCGTGTAGCGCAAGGCGTTGACCACCAGGTTGAGCAACATGCGGTTCAGCAAGGTGGCATCACTCAGCACCCACAGTGCGCTGCCGCGAATACGCAGCTGCAGCCCTTTTTGCTGTGCCGTTTCATTCAGAGCCATCTGTACTTGCTGCAACACGCCACTGAGTGCAAACGGCTGGCGCTTGACCTGCACCGCCCGTGCTTCAAGCCTGGAAATATCCAGCAAACCGTCCAGCAAATTTTGCATGGCTTGCACCGAGGCCTCCAGTTGACCAATCAACGCCCGTGTTGGCGCATCATGCGACAGCTGTGACAAACGGGCCACAAACAGGCCCAGGGCATGCGTAGGCTGGCGTAAATCATGGCTGGCTGCGGCTAAAAATCGGGACTTGGCCAGTGTGGCTTGTTCAGCTTCTTCCTTTTTTTCGCGCAAGGCCTGTGTGGCACTGCTGATCTGCTGCTCCAAATCGTCACGGCTGGCACTCAGACGAGCCGCCATGTGCTGCAAATTGACCTGCAAATGACGCAACGGGTCGTTCGATTTGACAGGCTGGGTGTTGGCCGGTGTGGCAGCCGCAAAATCTCCCTGACCAATGCGCTCAATCAGTTGCGTGATGCGCGCAATCGGACGGCTCACGCCCCGGCTCAACAGCAGCGCCAGCGCAACACCAAACAGCAGCCCGAAAAAACTGATCATGCCCCCCAGCAAACCCATACGCTGCTGTTGCACATCGACCGATTGGCGTGAAAAAGTCACCACCACTTGCCCCAGTTGCACCGGTTTTGACATTTGTCTGGTGTCCGCTGGCTGGTACACATCATCCAGGCCAACCCCACTGGAGAACACCGGTTGCACCAGAACATCCATGCGCTGTTGGGCATCAAACGTGTGCACCTCTTGGGACTGCACCGGTTTGCTAACGGCCGCCTCAGCGCCGCCCGCACTGGCCAGCAGTTGACCGCGTTGGTCCAACACCGCCACCCAACGCACATCAGGCTCACGCAATGCGCCATGCACCAGCACCTGCAATTGCGCCTGGTTGGCGGAAAACAAACCATATTCACTCGCCAGTGCCAGTTGGCGCACCACCGAACGGGCGCGCTGCTGGTAAGTTTCTTGCAGGTCATCAAAGCGCATCAGTAAAAACACCCCAGTCAGCAGCACACTGACCATCACCACGGGCAACAAAGCCGCCAGCAACATGCGTGCACGGATGTCCAGGTGTTTCATGGTTTTTGCTCCCGCGCACGCAGTTGCAGCCGCAGCGCTTTGGCATCCAGATTCAGGTTCAGCGCCCGGGCTACATGCTCATTGACGCTGACTTCAAAATCGTCTGAGTCCACCGGCTGCTCTGGCAAGTTCCCACCTTGCAGTACGGTTTGCACCAGTCGGCCCGCTTGCAACCCCACCTGCTCAGGCGTGACGTGCAACGACCACAACGCCCCGGCACGTACATAGGCGGGTGAAAACGCCACCAGCGGCAACTTGGCGCGAAACGTGGTGAGCAAAATATTCTGAATGCTGGTGCTGTTGAACACCAGGGGGTCAGCCAGGGCCAGCAGCACATCACTGCCCAAAAGCACGTGCTGCAGCAGCGCAAACAAATTCTGATCTGCTTGCAGCACGGCCTCTTGCAACGTCAACCCATGGCTACTGGCCAGCGCACGCAAGGGCTCTGCTTGCTGGGCTGAATCCGGCCCGAACAGCACCCCAACCTGCCGCGCCTCGGGTAAGGCCAATCGAATCAAACCCAGTTGGCGCGACAGCGGTTGATCCAGGTAAATGGCCGACAACCGGGCCGACGCGCGGCGCGCGCTGCGTTGCAAAATGTGTTCGAAGCTGCGGCGCGGAACCAGTGCCGCCAATACCGGGGTTGGCCCCGGGCTCTGGGTCAACGCCTCCAAGGCCGAAGTGCCCAGCGCCACGTACACCCGTGGCCGGGGTAGCCCGGCCGATCGCAGCGACCACTCGGACACACTGAGCAGTTGAATGTCCGTGGCGGCCAGTCCACTGCGCACCAATTGGCCACTCAAGGCCTGGGCGGCTTGCGTGTAAGCCGGTGCGCGGTCACTGGCCAG
>JBGSRY010000256.1:0-2232 GCA_041737325.1 Rhodoferax sp.
ACCGACTTGGATCTGGCACGGGCATCGTCTGAGCTGGCCGTGATGGCTGCCCAAATTGCCGCCTTGCGCAAATACCGTCAGAAGAGATAAGCAGCAACATCAAGCCGCGTTTGCGCTTTGCTGCGAACCCGCAAGCCGTCACCGGCGTGCGGGTTTTTTTACGCGTCAACCCAGCACGGGTTCATTTGGCAATTCGTCCAGATGCGGTTGCAGCTGCGTCAAGGCAAAGTGTTGTTGCAAAAGGGCTGTAACTTCGTCCACTGCCTGGGTCAGCCCGTGTTCAAAATCGCCCGCTTTGAAGGCGGCTGCCATGCGGTTCGCCAGGTCAGACCAGGTGGCGGGGGAAACCTGGTCGTTCAATCCACGGTCGGCCACAATTTCCAGTCGGCGTTCAACCAGCAGCAGGTAAATCAGCACACCGTTGTTGTGCTGGGTGTCCCAAACGCGCAATTTGCCAAACATGGCCAGTGCACGGCGACGCACCACTTGACCCAAGGGCAGTTTGAGCCAGAGGTAGCTGGTGGGCAAAGCGGCCTCGATATAAATGCGGATTTCTCCGCTGTGTGTGGCCTCACTGCGCCCGACACGGGCGGCTAGTTGCTCCAGCAGCGCAGGTGGAAACTGCCGCTGTGCGGCAGAACTGCTCTGCCAGCGGTGTTTAAAAATGCGTACCAGTTGCTGCCACATCACCAATCCCCCGAGGCACCACCGCCTCCAAAATCACCGCCGCCACCCGAGCTGAAACCACCGCCAAAGCCGCCCGAATCGGACCCGAAATGACCGCCACCGTGCCCCCAGCCCGCAGATGAAGACCCGCCGTGAAGCCCACGGCCACGCGAGCCTTGCAGCAACGTGAACAGCATGGCCAGCAACCCTGCGACAGTCGCCAGCAGCAGACTGGCCGTCAGGCTCATGGCAATGACCCCGGCTACCCCGCCGGTGGCCAGGATACCCAGTTTGTTGCCCAGGATGCGTCGGGTGACCGCGCCGACCACCGGCAATGCAATGAACATGAAAATCCCCAGCTGCATCCAGTCAACATCACCGGCTGCGCCAGACCTTGCAGGTGTGGGCGCGGGCAAGGGTTCACCGCTGATGAGTCCCATGATGCGCTGCGTGCCAGCCTCCAGCCCGGCGGCCACATCACCCTGTTTGAACCGGGGCGTGATGGCTTCGTCCATGATGCGCTTGGCGGCCAGGTCGGGAATCGCGCCTTCAAGTGTTTTGGCAACTTCAATGCGCAGCTTGCGGTCTTGCAGTGCCACCACCAGCAACAAGCCGTCACCGATGTCCTTGCGCCCAATTTTCCAGCTGTTGGCCACCCGATTGGCGTAAGACGCGATGTCTTCCGGCTGCGTGCTTGCCACCAGCAACAGCACCACCTGCGCGCCTTTGGTTTGTTCAAAGGCAGCAAGTTTGGTCTCCAGCGCTTCACGTTGTGCCGTGGTCAACGTGGCCGTGGTGTCCACCACATGGCCACTCAGGGCGGGCACGGTTTGCTGGGCGTGCGCAGGCCAACCCAAGCAGCCCACGGCCAGCAGCAGACCAGCCAGGCGCAGGCTCCAGGAACGCAGCAGGCCCAACGCCAGCCAGGGGATGCTGGGTCGCAGGCTGTGGCTCATTTCTTGTTGAAGTCAACCACCGGGGGGGCTGAAATGGCGGCCTCGTTCTGCACGGAAAAATTGGGTTTGGGTGCGTAACTGAACACCATGGCGGTCAGGTTGCTGGGGAAACTGCGAGCCAGCACGTTGTAGTCTTGCACCGCCTGGATGTAGCGGTTGCGAGCCACGGTGATGCGGTTTTCGGTGCCCTCAAGCTGCACCCGCAAGTCGCTGAAACCCTGGTTGGCCTTCAGGTTGGGGTACTGTTCCACGGTGACCATCAAGCGGCTCAAGGCCGATCCCAGTTCGCCTTGAGCCGCCTGGAATTTGCTGAACGCCTCGGGGTTGTTCAAGGTTTCGGGCGTGACCTGCATGGAGGTTGCCTTGGCGCGCGCCTCGATCACTTTGGTCAGGGTTTCCTGCTCAAAATTGGCCTCGCCCTTGACCGTGGCCACGATGTTGGGCACCAGGTCGGCGCGGCGTTGGTATTGGTTCAACACCTCGCTCCAGGCCGACTTGGTTTGTTCGTCCAGCCGTTGAAAATCGTTGTAGCCACAGCCTGTGAGCAACAGGGCGGCGAGCAGCATCAAAAACCAGCGTTGCATGGGCATCTCCAAAACCAAAAACATAA
>JBGSRY010000267.1:0-6054 GCA_041737325.1 Rhodoferax sp.
GCGGCAGCCCGCACCATGGCGGTGTTGCCGCTGGCGGCCACCGAGCAGCATGGCCCGCATTTGCCTTTAAGCGTCGACACGGTGCTGGTCAACGGGGTCGTGGCGGCCGCACTGCCGCACCTGGCAGACGATCTGCAGGCACTGTTCTTGCCAACCCAGTGTGTCGGCTTGAGCCCCGAGCATGCCCGTTTTCCTGGCACGCTGACGCTGAAAAACGAGACGGTGTTGCGGCTGTGGACCGATCTGGCTGAATCCGTGGCGGCTGCGGGCGTGAACAAACTGGTGCTCTTCAACGCCCATGGGGGCAACGTGGGTGTGATGGATATGGTGGCGCGTGACCTGCGCGCCCGCCTGAGTATGCTGGTTTACAGCGTGAGCTGGTTCAACCTGCCGCTGCAAGATGCCCAGGGCGGCGACGTGCAGGCCTTGTTCAGCGCCCAAGAGCACCGTTTTGGCATCCACGCCGGTGACATTGAAACCTCGATGATGCTGGCGCTGGACCCGGCACACGTTGACATGCGCCAGGCGCAGCACTTTGCCTCTGCCGCACAAGCGCGTGCCAGCCGGTTTGACATTTTGGGTAATGGCCGCAGTGCCAAGCTGGCCTGGCAAACCCAGGACTACAACCCGCTGGGCGCAGTCGGTGATGCCGCGGCGGCCACGCCCGCCAAAGGGCAGGCCGTGGTGGATGCCGCAGGCTTGGCGCTGGCCCGCCTGCTGGCACAAATTGACCAGTTGCCCGCAGACACCTTGCGGCCTGCGCCAGACTTGTCCTGAATGGTCTCTTACGATCTGTTGGCCCTGGGTGCGGCCGCCTGCTGGGCTGTGGGCAGCGTGATGTCGGTCACGCCCGCGCGCCACCTGGGGGCCTTTGCCTTTACCCGTTGGCGCATGCTGTTGGTGGCGTGCATGCTGTGGGCCGTGGTGGCCCTGAGCGGCAGTTGGCAGCATTTTGATGCCCATGCCTGGGGCGTCATGGCGGTCAGCGGTCTGGTGGGCATTTTCATTGGGGACACGGCTCTTTTTTCGGCCATCAACCGGCTTGGGCCACGGCGTGCCGGGGTGTTGTTTGCCACCCATGCGGCCTTCAGTGCGGTGTTGGGTTTTATCTGGCTGGGTGAGCGCATGAGCCTGCAGGCCTTTGTGGGTGCAGTGATGACGCTGGCGGGGGTGATGCTGGCCATGGCGCTGGGCCGCCATAAGGACGAAACCCATGCCTGGGAGACGGACAACGGTCACGTGGGTCTGGGGGTGGTGCTGGCCCTGGTGGCGGCGCTGTGTCAAGCGGTGGGCTCGCTCATTGCCAAACCGGTCATGGCCACCCAGGTCGACCCGGTGATGGCCTCGGCGGTGCGCGTCAGCGTGGCCACAGCAGCCCATTTTGTCCTGCTGTCGGCTGGTTTTTCGGCGGCTCGCGCGCAACAGGCCCCGACACTGCGGGTGTTGGCGCAAACCGGGCTCAACGGCTTCATTGCCATGGGCATTGGCATGACCCTGGTGCTGTTGGCGCTGGAAAAGGGCGATGTGGGCATGGTGGCCATCTTGTCGTCGGTATCCCCTATCCTGGTACTGCCGCTGCTGTGGTTGCAGCTCAAACGTGCGCCGGCCTGGGGCGCTTGGCTGGGAGCTGGCCTGACGGTGGCGGGCACCGCGCTGATCTTGTGGCGCTGAATGAACATGAAAAAACAAGCATGGCGTTTGAAATGGACTGTGTAGGGACGACTTCAGTCGTCCATGGCGGGCTGAAGCCCTCCCTGCAGGGGCGCACGGGTTAGCGCTTTCATCATCCGGGGCATCGGCTTGGATTCATGCAGTTAGACCGAGCGCTCTAGTAATTTTTGCTGCGGTGCAACAAAAAAGCTTGCAAGACCCCGGGTTATCCCTATAATTCAACCCATGCTGCACTGCAACATAATGGTTTGAAGCAGCTGCCATGTCCCTCAACCTCACCCCTAAAGGAACACACCATGTTTATCACTGTTGATCAAATCACTGCCGCCCAAAAAAACAACTTCGATGCCGTCAAAGACCTGTCCAGCAAGTCTTTTGCCGGTGTGGAAAAACTGGTTGAACTGAACCTGGCCGCGGCCAAGGCCATGATGACCGAATCTTTCAAGCATGCGCAAGGCTTGCTCTCGGCCAAAGACCTGCAATCTGCATTTGCACTGCAAACCGCCATGGTGTCCCCGATGGCTGAAAAGTCGGTGGCTTATGGCCGTCATGTGTACGGTATTGCTGTTGAAGCCGGTGCTGAGTACACCAAAGCCCTCGAAGGCAAGTCGGTTGAAGCGCAAAAAGCCTTTAACCAAGTGGTTGAAAACGTGGCCAAGAACGCACCCGCTGGTTCGGAATCTGCTGTGGCCGTGGTCAAGAGCGCCCTGGCTTCCAGCCAAAGCGCGATTGAATCTGCACAAAGCGCTGCCAAACAAGCCCTGGCCATGGCTGAGAGCAATTTCTCTGCGGTGACCGAACAAGCCCTGAGCGCTGCCGCTTCGGTGGCTAAAAAGGCTTAAGCCAGCAGGTTAGTCAAGCCGTCTGACGGCACATAAAAAAAGCACCTCCGGGTGCTTTTTTTATGCCTGATTCAAACCTCGAATCACGCGTGTGTGACCCAATCTGCGCACTCGGGCGCATCCAGGTGCGCCAGTGTGTTGTAGGTTTGCAAGGCGTAGCGGGTGGGCGAAAAGGTGAATTCGGTCACGGCACTGTTGCGCAGGCGCATGTTGAGTTCCACCGTGGCCTCGGGCGGCGTGCCCAGCACCTGGCCGATGGCGCAGGCAATCGGCCCCCCACTGGACACCATTAACACCCGTTCGTGGCCACTTTGGCGCACATGGTTCAGTACCTCTTGCACCTGTTGGGCGAAGGTTTGCCAGCTTGGCAGGCCTTGTGGCTGGGTGTGGCCCAACATCCATTGCAGCAGGCCGCTGCGCAACAAGCGAAAGTGGTGGCGGTAGTTCTCGGGCGAGGGCGTGCGATCCAGCGGCGCGGGGTGCACGGCGGCAATCACGGCTTCGCTGTGGTACTCGTTCAGGCCCGGCCACTGCACGGCGCGCAATGGCGTGCCCAGGCCTTCGCCGATGCCCGTCAGGGTTTGCTGGTGGCGCTTGAGTGTGCCGCTCAGAACGGCATCAAAGGTCACCCCCTTGGTGGCAAAGTAGCGCCCCAGCTGCACGCTCTGAAGCCGCCCCAAGTCGCTTAACTGGTCGTAATCGTCGGCCCCAAAAGACGCTTGTCCATGCCGGATGAGGTAAAGAGTGCCCATCGCTGAACTATAGATGAAATCACGGTCTGTCCCTTGTCGCAAGGGTGATAACCGCTATCGTCTCTGTAGCGTTCAGGCGGTCATCAAAGACGCGCCGTACCGTCGATGCAAGTCACCACAAAACCGCCCACCCAGACCTGTCCGGCGGCATCTTGTGACAGGTGCACCTGGCCGTGGCGGCCCAGGCAGGTGCCTTGGGTGGCGGTGTAGCTGGTGGGGGCCAGGCCCTCATTCATCAGCCACTGCGCCAGGCTGGCGTTGAAGCTGCCGGTGACCGGGTCTTCCAGCACGGTCACGCCGGAGTCAAAGAAAAACCGCACACTGATTTGCGCACGCGTGTTTTGCGCTTCTTGGAGACTTGGTGCAGCTTGGGGCGATACGTTGGCGTGGTTGGCAAAAGCCCGGGCCTCGCGGTTGGAGCGCTTGATGAGTCCGTTGTCGCTGGCGGATGCCTCCACAGCAGCCAGACCGATGCCGCTGATGCCAGCGGTCTTCATGGCAGTGCGCAACGCATCAGGGTCGGGCTTGACCCACTGCAGGGTTTCCAAGCTGTCGATCAGCAGACCAAAGTGGCTGGGGCCGTTGTTAAGGTATTGCGCGGCCAGCACCTGCGCCGGGCGCAACCCCAGGGCTGCAGTCAACGCGGCCAAGGTGTCGGGCGAGGGTGGCCTGCGCGTGAGGACGGGCGCGGCAAAAGCCATGGGTTGGCTGATGTGGCGAATGCGCACCAGTCCTACCGGGCATTGCTGCACGATGAATTCGGGATGCCTGGGCTGGCCACCCGCTTCCAGCCAGGCGTGGCAGCTGCCCAGCGTGGGGTGGCCGGCAAACGGCATCTCGTAGGCGGTGGTGAAGATGCGCACCTGGTAGTCGGCTCCCTGTGCGGCGGCCTCGGGTGTGGGCGGCAGCAAGAAGGTGGTTTCAGACAGATTCGTCCAGTGGGCGAAATGCTGCATCTCGTCGGTGCTCAGGCCCGAGCCGTCCAGCACCACGGCCAAGGGGTTGCCCAGGTAGGGCGTGTCGGTGAAGACATCGACTTGTTTGAAGGGGCGGGTTTTCATAGGGTTGCCGTGTAGGCCTTCAGGGCCACCGCCAGCGCCGCCACACCCCGGTGGATTTCTTCCGCGTTGGGTGTCACAAACGACAGACGCAGCGTGCGTGCATCGCCATGGTCGGCATAAAACGGCGCACCGGGCACAAAGGCCACGCCTTGTTCAACGGCAAACGGCAGCACATCCACCGCGTTCATGCCCTTGGGCAGGCGTGCCCACAAAAACATGCCACCGGCCGGGGTGTTCCAGGTCAGGCGGGCATCCAGTGCATCGGGATGGGCCTTGTCGGCCGATGGCATGGGGCCAAAGTGCGTGGCCAGCGCTGCAAGCATGGCATCGCGTTGGGACTTGTACAACGCGCGGATGGTGGGCACGTGGCGGTCCAGAAAACCGTCTTTCATCACCTCGGCAATCATGCGCTGGTTGAAGCCGGGGCTGTGCAGGTCGGCGGCCTGCTTGGCTTGCAGCAGCTTCGGGTAGACCGCTTGGGGGGGCACCAAAAAACCCAGCCGCAAGCCGGGTGCCAGCACCTTGGAGAACGAGCCCAGGTAAATGCAGCCTTCCGGGTTGCGGGCGGTCAAAGGTGCGGGCGGCGGCGTGTCAAACCACAGGTCGCCATAGGGGTTGTCCTCGATCAGCGGCAGGCCGCGCTCAAGGGCCAGCGCACTCAGCGCAGCGCGGCGTGCCTCGGACATGGTGCGGCCAGTGGGGTTCTGGAAGTTGGGCAGCACGTACAGAAACCGGGGCAAATTGGGGTCGGATTCCAATATCTGCGAAGCAGAATTTGGACTCTGACCCCTTTTTGACCCGGCAAGCATCGCTTGCTGCAGGTCGTCAATCACCACGCCATGCTCGTCACTGGCCACGCTGACCACATTGGGCTCCATCGGGATGAAGGCCATCACCGCACCCAGGTAGGTGGGCGACTCCACCAAAATCTTGCTGCCTGCGTCAATCAACACCTTGGCCACCAAATCCAGGCCCTGCTGGCTGCCGGTGGTGATCAAGACCTGGCTCGGATCCACGTTCCACGGCAGCATGGCCGCCACCTGCTCGCGCAACGGGCCAAAACCCTCGCTGGCAGCGTACTGCAGCGCACCCGCGGGATCGTCCTTCAGCACTTTGGCGCAGGCGGCCTCAAACTCGGCTACCGGAAAGGTTTTGCTGGAAGGCAAGCCACCGGCAAAACTGATGATGCCGGGCTTTTCGGTGACCTTGAGGATTTCGCGGATCACCGACGGGTTCATGCGCGCGGCGCGACGCGCCATGTGCCAGGGGGATGATGAGGTGTTCATGGGGTTTCTTGGGTGGTTTCAATACAAGCCGGGAAGGGAAAAGTCAAACATTCACAAATGATCATCAGGCACGGTGGATGCCCAGCTCATGCCGCCAATCAGGCCCAGGGTTTTGAGGTTGGATGCTTTGTTTTTCATAGCTGCTCACGCTTTATACATAAGGACCAGAGGCACATTTTGCATATAAAAATGACGGTTATATGGTGGCCATCCAGAGCGCGGTGGCGAGCAGCACCGCCGCCATGCTGCGGTTGAACCAACGCAGCCTGCGCCCACCGTGCTGCGCATCGGCCAGCCAGCGGCGCAAGCCCGAGCCCATCAGCGCGTAGACCAGGTTGCTGGCCAGCGCAAAGCCCAGCAGCAACGGCAGTACCAGGGCAAAACGCGACCACATATCGGCGCGCCCGGCCAGCCATCCGGCCACCACGGTCAGCGCCAGCAT
>JBGSRY010000286.1:0-2152 GCA_041737325.1 Rhodoferax sp.
GGCTTGCGGCAGGCGGCTTCGATCTCGGGGCTTTTGCAGCCCAGGCGGTACATGTTGGCGGTGGGGCCACCCAGGTCGGAGATGGTGCCCGTAAAGCCCTTGACCTTGTCACGCACGTCTTCAATCTCTTTGATGATCGAGTCCTCACTGCGGCTCTGGATGATGCGCCCCTCGTGCTCGGTGATCGAGCAAAAGGTGCAACCACCAAAGCAGCCGCGCATGATGTTGATGGAAAACCGGATCATTTCCCAGGCCGGGATTTTGGTGGCGTGGTCGTGGCTGCCGTTTTCATCCGCATAAGCCGGGTGCGGCGCGCGGGCGTAGGGCAAATCAAACACCAAATCCATCTCGGCTGTGGTCAGCGGAATCGGTGGCGGGTTCAGCCACACGTCGCGCGCCGTGATGCCTGTGCCGTGCGCTTGCACCAGGGCGCGGGCATTGCCGGGATTGGTTTCCAGGTGCAACACGCGGTTGGCATGGGCGTAAAGCACCACATCGGCCTTGACTTGCTCGTAACTGGGCAGGCGAATCACGGTGCGGTCGCGTGGCGGCAGCACCTGCTTGCCTACACGGGTAGGCAGCGCCGGGTTGCGCATGAAGGTGATCGGACGGATGCCGGAGTCACCACCCGCCGCAGCAGCTTCGGCGTCTTCCTTGGCGCAGGTGCTGCCCTGCTCGGCGGCTTGTTCGCTGGTGGTTTGGTAGGGGTTGAGGTGGGGCGCAACAGGGCCGGGTTCGTCGACCGTGGTGGAGTCGATCTCAAACCAGTCCAGTCGGGTGTCGTCGTCTGTACGGCGCACAAAGGCCGTGCCACGCACGTCGGTGATGTGTGCAATGGGCTCGCGGCGGCTCAACCGATGGGCAATTTCCACGATGGCACGCTCGGTATTGCCATACAGCAGCAAGTCACATTTGGCATCCACCACAATGCTGCGGCGCACCTTGTCTGACCAATAGTCGTAATGCGCAATGCGCCGCAGGCTGCCTTCAATGCCGCCCAGCACAATCGGCACGTCTTTAAAAGCTTCACGACAGCGCTGGCTGTACACAATGGCAGCGCGGTCGGGCCGTTTACCCCCCACATCGCCCGGGGTGTAGGCATCATCGGTTCGAATTTTGCGATCTGCCGTGTAGCGGTTGATCATGCTGTCCATGTTGCCCGCGGTCACGCCCCAAAACAGGTTGGGCTGGCCCAGCGCCTTGAACGGTTCGGCACTTTGCCAGTCCGGTTGGGCGATGATGCCAACGCGAAAGCCCTGGTTTTCCAGCATGCGGCCAATCACGGCCATGCCAAAGCTGGGGTGATCCACATAGGCATCACCCGTGACAAGAATGATGTCGCAACTGTCCCAGCCCAGTTGCAGCATTTCCTCGCGGCTCATGGGCAAAAACGGGGCCGTGCCAAAGCGTGCCGCCCAGAACTTGCGGTAGCTGCTCAGGGGTTTGGCATGGCGCGGGAAAAAAGAGACATCAACAGGGGCGTTCATGAAAAATCAAGCGGTGGGAAGCGCGCCAGTGTAAGGTTTGGCGGCCTTTCGAGTCGTGACAAGGGGTACTGTGCGGACACAGTGGTGCGTCCGCGAACACTTGTGTATCAGAGGTAACTGGGCGTAAAAGCACTAGGGAAACACCCTTTTGCCTGCGATGATTCTTCCATCTCAACAGCACTTCCCCCAAGGCCCACATGAACAAAGATCTCAACCAATTCGTGACCAAGTACCTCTCCATCGTGTTCGGCACATTCATGTCGGTCAGTTTTGTGGCCTTTGTGTCGATTCCCTACACGTTGTCCAGCAGCGCCATCTGAGCCAACCTTGCCCGCATCAGGGCCTGGGTGCGCTCAGGTGCATAAAGCGCCCCTGGGCCGCACTTGAATCGCCCAGCATCAGCAACTGCATCACCGAGCGCACCTGCTCAGCTGTCACCAACGGTTGCGGCGCACGCCCCCACAAGTGGTCGCGCAGTTGGGCGTAATAAGCCAAATAATTCCCCGCCCTGCTCGGCGCAGCACAGCGCACGGATACCGGCGAAGCCACGCCGGCCATCGTTTTCCAGCTCAGCACCACCCCGGGCTGCGCATCTTCGCCCCAGTTTTGTAGCTGCTCCCAACGGGGTCGCACCCCGGCTTTGAGTGCATCTTCTTGCGCATCCA
>JBGSRY010000287.1:0-2173 GCA_041737325.1 Rhodoferax sp.
AAAGCTGGCGTGCTGATTGGCCAATACGCCAAAGCCGCGTTGGGCAACAAACCCGCCAAGATTGCCATGCTGGATTTGTTCCCCGGCCATCCGGTGGGTGCACAACGTCACAACGGCTTCATGACCGGCTTTGGCCTGAAGGCCAATGATGCCAAGTCCAACGAACTATCTTCCACCGCTGAAACGGTTTGCGCTGGCGACACTGACGGCAACCAGGCCAAGGGCCAGACCGCGATGGAAAACTGCCTGCAAAAGAACCCCGACACCAATGTGGTCTACACCATCAATGAACCCGCTGCCGCCGGTGCTTACAACGCGCTGAAAAAAGCCGGCAAGGAAAAAGGCGTGATCATCGTGTCGGTGGACGGTGGCTGCCAGGGCATCAAGGACACGGCTGCGGGCAAGATTGCAGCCACCAGCCAGCAATACCCTTTGAAGATGGCCTCCATGGGCGTGGCGGCGGGTGTGGAATACGCCAAAACCGGCAAGAAGGTCTCTGGCTACACCGACACCGGCGTGACGCTGATTGCCAACAAGGCCGTGGCGGGTGTGGACAGCAAAGACACCAAGACCGGTTTGAACCTGTGCTGGGGTAACAAGTAATTTCACCTGGAGTCCATGATGTCCACCACCAACAAACGCCCCATCCCCTGGGGGGCACTGGGCCCCTGGATTGCGCTGGCCGTTACCTGCCTGTTTTTTGCTCTTCAGACCGAGCGCTTTTTGAGCGGTACCAACCTGTCTTTGGTGTTGCAGCAGGTGATGGTGGTGGGCGTACTGGCGATAGGCCAGTCCTTGATTATTCTGACCGCCGGCATTGACTTGTCGTGCGGCATGGTGATGGCCTTGAGCGGCGTGGTCATGACCAAATTTGCCGTTGATTTCGGCATGAATCCCTACCTGGCCACGGCCTGCGGTCTGGGCGTGGCGGTGGGTTTTGGCCTGCTCAACGGCCTGCTTGTCACGCGGGTCAAATTGCCGCCCTTCATCGTCACACTGGGCACGCTGAACATTGCGTTTGCCATCACCCAAATCTATTCTGAATCGCAAACCATCACCGACCTGCCCGAGGCCATGACGACACTGGGCAACACCTTCAACATCGGCAGCACCGAAGTCAGCTATGGCACGGTGGCCATGCTGCTGCTGTATGTGCTGGCCTGGTTTGTGTTGCGCGAGACCTCGCCGGGCCGCCATTTGTACGCCGTGGGCAACAACCCCGAAGCGGCGCGCCTGACCGGCATCAGCGTGGACCGGGTATTGGTCACGGTTTATGCCATGGCCGGTTTGTTTTATGGCATTGCAGCTATGCTTTCAGTAGCAAGAACCGGTGTAGGTGACCCCAACGCCGGGCAGACCGAAAACCTGGACGCGATCACCGCCGTGGTGCTGGGCGGCACCAGCCTGTTTGGCGGGCGGGGACTGATTTTGGGCTCGCTGGTGGGCGCGGTGATTGTGGGCGTGTTCCGCAACGGCCTGACCTTGATGGGTGTGGCCTCGGTCTACCAGACGCTGATCACCGGCATTTTGGTCATTCTGGCCGTCGCTGCCGATCAAATGTCACGCAAAGGAGCAAGGTGATGGAACACCCCCTGCGCCGCTACGCGTCACCCCCCTCAAGGGGGGCCACACCGACGGCCTGGCAAAGCCAGTTCCGTGGTGTGCTGGCTGGGTGCAACAGTGCGCCGGCCCAACATTTTGGAGAACAGACATGACTAACAACAAAACCCAAGCGCTGGTGATGCAAGCCAAGGGCATCGTCAAGCGTTATGGCCAGGTGACGGCGCTGGACGGCACCGACTTTGAGCTGCGCGCCGGCGAAATTCTGGCCGTGATTGGCGACAACGGCGCGGGTAAATCGTCGCTGATCAAAGCCTTGTCCGGGGCGACCGTGCCGGACGAGGGCGAACTGCTGCTGGATGGCAAACCGGTGCATTTCAAAAGCCCCATCGACGCACGCAAGGCGGGCATCGAGACCGTGTACCAGGATTTGGCCGTGGCCCCGGCCATGAGCATTGCGGAAAACCTGTTTCTGGGCCGCGAACTGCTCAAGCCCGGTCTGATGGGCCAATGGCTCAAGTTGCTGGACAAAAAGGAAATGCTCAACCAGGCCATCGCCCGCATGAACGACCTCAAGGTCGGCATCCGCTCGATGACGCAGGCGGTTGAAACC
>JBGSRY010000351.1:0-1820 GCA_041737325.1 Rhodoferax sp.
CGGGCTTGAAACCACTTTTGAGGTGCAACGCGCAACCGGTCAGGCCAAGTTGCTCTTGACCCCCGGTGTGCGTCCGAAACCCAGAGTGGCCGCACAGTAAGAGCCAGCAAACGCCGTAAACGCTACTTAATAAATAGCTTATAGCCTAATAAAACAAGGGGCTATAGCCATATTAGCTACAGTAAATCAGGACGATGTTTCGGTTGATTGCGGCGCTTGGGTGTGTTTGATGAAAATTTGCGCCGCCCAAATACCAATCTCGTACAAAGCCACCATCGGAATCGCCAGCGCCAGCTGCGACACCACATCTGGCGGGGTCACGATGGCGGCAATGATGAACGCCAGCACGACAAAATAACCGCGAAATTCTTTCAATTTTTGGATACTGAAAATGCCCATGCGCGCCAGCACCACCACCACCACCGGGACTTCAAACGCCATGCCAAAAGCCAGGAACATGTTCAGCACAAAGCCCAGGTAGGCTTCAATGTCAGGTGACGCGGTGATGCTGGCTGGCGCAAAGCTCTGGATGAACGCAAACACCCGTCCAAACACAAAAAAGTAACAAAACGCCACACCCACAAAAAACAGCACGGTGCTGGAAATCACCAGGGGCATCACCAGTTTTTTCTCGTGTGAATACAAGCCCGGAGCCACAAATGCCCACAGCTGGTACAGCACCACGGGCAAGGCCAGCATGAACGCACACATCAGCAACACCTTGAGCGGCACCATGAAAGGTGAAATAACCGAAGTGGCGATCATGGTGGCCCCCTTGGGCAAATGCGCCACCAAGGGGGCTGCCATCAGGTCATACAAAGCGGCTGGCCCGGGATAAATACCCAACACCACGGCCATCACGACCACGGCCAGGGCGGCCTTGACCAAGCGGTCACGCAACTCGATCAGGTGCGCCACAAACGGTTGCTCGGTACCGGCCAACTCGTCTTCTTTTTTAGGGGAATCTGACATCAGTTGAATGGGGTTGGCCGAAAACGTGCCACACGCGCTGCACCAGACAAGGCCTTGGTGCGCACGCCGGCGCGGGCTTTGTACCAATTGGGCGTAGCGCCTTGTTTGAGCCGCCAGTTTTTCTTGGGGTGGTGGTATTCGGGCGGGGGCAGCGACACGTGGTAATCGGTATCGGTGGCAGAGGGCTCACCGGCCGCTTCACTGGTAGCCTCGGCCCACGATTTTTCAAAATCTGCGGCGTTGGTCTGAATCGACTGGCTGACATCCTGGGCCGCACTCTCCACCGAGTCTTTCATCTTCTTGAGCTCGTCGAGCTCCATCGAGCGGTTGACTTCGGCCTTGACATCACTCACATAGCGTTGTGCTTTGCCGATCCAGGCCCCCACGGTGCGGGCCACACGCGGTAATTTTTCCGGGCCGATGACGATCAGTGCCACAGCACCAATCATGGCCAGCTTGGATATACCCAGATCAATCATCAGGACTTTTGCTTGGCTTCCACATCGATCGTGGTTTTTTCAGCAGCGGCTGCACCATTGGCCACCTGGGATGTGGCTGCGGATTTGTCATCAGCGCTTGTGCCGCCCTCTTTCATGCCTTCTTTGAAGCCCTTGACCGCACCACCGAGGTCGCTGCCAATGTTTTTAAGTTTTTTGGTGCCAAACACCATGATGACGATCAACAGAACAATCAACCAATGCCAAATAGAAAATGAACCCATTGCGGTCTCCTAATGAATGCGTGGATTTTAATGGGCGCACCTGATTGGCGCGCCGGAAAGGGAAAATTTAACCCCGCAACCAGGGGCGTGGACCGCCCATGACATGCACATGCAAATGGTGCACCTC
>JBGSRY010000462.1:0-3998 GCA_041737325.1 Rhodoferax sp.
GTGGCATCGCCATCGGCATCACCATCGTTTGCGCTGGCATCATCGCCATCGCCATCGTTGTTTTTGAACTTGACGACCTGGTCTTCGCACCAGCGCAGCACAAACTCTGCCGCCTGGCTGGCTACTTCGGTTTTGCGCACATTGCCAGCGGTGATCTCAGTGGTATTGACGCTGCGCAGACTGGCAGCACCCAGCAGTGAAATGATGACCAGAATGACCAAAGCAATCACCAGCACCACACCTTGTTGCAAGGGTCTTGGTCGTGAACGGTTGGTGATTTTTTTCATGGTTCAAAGCGGGTGAGTAAATTACAAAAGGCGGCTTCGCAAAACGATGGTGGTGCTGAAGGCACGACGCAGGTAAAGGTCGTGGGGGTTAGTCAAACTGCCAGTGCAGTTTTTGTAAGGCGATGAGTTGATGTCGGGCAGCACGGGCTGTTCACTTTTGATCACGACACACAGACGTGCGGTGAGCACCAGGCTCCAGTCTGCGACGGCGCTGGCTTTGACATAACCGGCCACGACTTGATCACCCGGGGCCTTGGCCAGTCCATATAAAACCTGCATGTCATCCAGACTCTCGACCAGTGGCTGTGGTGTTGCGGCACCGTTGCCTTTGCAGTACAAACTTTTGCTGTTTCGGCCTGCCGGGGTAGCCAGGAAAAAGCGGTTTTCTGCAAAGTAAGTGCCCGTGGTAAGGGTAAGGTCGTTGCCCAGGCAATCGGTGGGCTTGGCGTTGGCAGACTCAATGGTGTTGTATTTGTCAGCCTCATAGTGCACAGCCACCGAGTCCGGGTTGGCATCTGCAGGGGTGCAACTCAAGGCATCGATGGCGATGGTGTTGTTGGTGATGTTGGTAAAGTTGCCATCGCATCCTTTTAGCGCTGTCAATGGGGTTGCCGTGGTGTAACCGGCCATGTGAATCTGTTGCGACAAGATGCTCAAGGCGGCCTGGCCGTCTTCGTTGATGACGCTTTGGGCTGCAACCAATTTATTCGCCGCTGCCGCCCCGATGTAAGCCGACAAGGCTGCCACCACCACCACCAAGCCAATGGTGAGCGACACCATCAACTCGATCAGCGTAAAACCCTGGCAGGTTTTGGCTTGGCTAGGTGCCAAAAAACGTGGGCGTTTCAAAGCTTGAACCTCATGTACAGACAGTGGGGCGTGGCCGTGATGCCGTTGGCAATTGTGGGGCAGTTGTCTGAATTGCTGGTGTTGATGGCTGCAAGAGTTTGTGGCTCAGTCCACAAAATCCAGAGGTTGCCGCTTGTGAAAGTAGTGTCCGTACTGTCTTGTTGCAACAGCAGGCCACCAGCGGGCAGTTCATCACGCACGGCTACTTTGAATTCTTCAAAGTCTGCCGTGGCCATGAGGCCAGGTGTGCAATTGGGGTAAGCGCACAGGTTGTTGGGATCAATTGTGAATTTGGTCATGCTGCCGTTGAACGTGTTGGCCTGCAGGTAGGTGCTGCCAGCTTTTGAAAATTCGGTTTTGTTGGCACGCAAGCGCTCAATGTAGGCCGTGGCCAAATTGGTGGCCGTAGAACGATGCGCCGACATTTTTGGGGCTTGCACGGCAAACCCCAACATGGCACCCATGGCCAGCATGCCAAATGACAAAATCAGAATTGCTACCAGCACTTCAATCAGGGTTGCCCCTTTTTGTCGCTGTGGGGTCAGGGTTTTCAACATGTGGCGCTGCCGTTGGTTTTGCCGTTGGCATCCACGCCAATTTGCGACCTGCCACTGATGCCAACGCACAGCACGCGTTGCCTATCGGTGACGAAATTGCTGCCGCCAAATTTAATGCCTGTGGCGGCACTCAGCCCGGTGGTTCGGCCTGTGGCAGCAAACACAAACTTGCCCGTGCTGGTGTTGACCTCAGCCACTGAGTCGATCGCCGTCAAAGGGCCTTGCACTTTGAGCACCGGGTCGGTGTTGTCCTTGATGCCATCGTTGTTCAGGTCGTGAAAAATGATCCAGCCTGTTTTCCAGTTGGCTCCAGCAGTGCAGGTGGGGCTGCTGGCTTCAGGCGCAGCGCTGTGGCAAACCACCACGCCACCACCACGGCGAATGCCTTCGCTTCTGGCAAAACGCATGTCCGACAGCATGGCATTGACAGCCGCAGAAATGGTGTTGGACTGGAACATTTGCTTGAATGACGGCGCAGCCAAGGTGGTGAGTAGCGCCACAATGGCAATCACCACCATCAATTCAATCAGCGTAAAACCTTGACTTTTAAGGCTTGGCATAGTTGTGACGGTTGAACAGTTTCTCTGTCATATTTGAACGATGCGAACACCAGAAAACCAACGCTTTGCAGCGCACTGATTTCGCTATGGACTCAGACTTGCAGGTGATCTGAAACATTTGTAAATTCAGTTTACATGTCAATTCTTAACGTTAATTAAGGTTCTATTCATGCCCCAACTCTTGAGTCTGCAAGCCGCCCGTGCCCGCCGCGTGCTGATCCATGACCGCAGCGTGCTCACCGCCATTCACAAGCAGCCGGTGCTGGGCGTTGTGCCCGTGTTGCCCCTGGGTTTGGCCGGTGACGAACAAGCCGATTTATCGGTGCATGGTGGGCTGGACAAGGCGCTGTATGCCTACCCCAGCGAGCACTACCCGCTTTGGCGTGAGGCCCGGGCAAAAGCGGGGCTAAGTGACATTGATGACACGCTGGCGTGGGGCAGCATGGGCGAAAACCTGAGTCTGGCAGGCGTGTTGGAAACCGATGTGTGGGTGGGTGACGTGCTGCGATTTGCCCACTGTGCCCTGCGTGTGACCCAACCGCGTGAGCCATGCTACAAATTCAACGCCGCCATGGGTCTTCACAACGCCGCAAAAATCATGGCGCAGCAGGGCTGTTGCGGGTTTTATTTGGCGGTGGATGAGCCCGGTACGCTGCAGGCCGGTGAGCCGTTTGAACTGTTGCCTGGGCCGAGGCGCTTAGGGGTGCCCGAAAGCTTTAACGCCAAGCTGCGCAAGCATCTGAGGTAAATCAAGACGGACATTCGCTTGTGGATGCCGTGCAGCGACAGGGCCAACGCATCCAGCCAGCGTGCCATCGATAGAATGGCAGCTTGTTTTTGCTGCCCCGGCAGCCCTCACTCCATTCCCCCACTGGCGGTTTTTTGATGCCCTTGACTTCCACCCAAAAAAGAGCTTTTTCCTGGCTGGCGCTGGTGCTAGGCGCTGTGCTGGCGTTCTGGCTGCTGGCACCGGTGTTGACACCCTTTGTGGTGGCGGCCATTTTGGCCTACGCCCTGACACCCGTGGTGGACTGGCTTGACGGCTTGGGCAAGGGGCGCATTCCGCGCCTGCTGGCGGTGGTGGTGGTGGAGCTGGTTTTTTTAACACTGCTGCTGGCGCTGATGCTGCTGGTGGTGCCGATTTTGATCAAGCAGTTGCCTTTGTTGCGTGAGCAAGTGCCCCCGCTGCTAGACCGCGCCAACGCGGCGCTGCAGCCGCTTTTGGCGCAGTTGGGTTGGCATGTGTCGTTGGACGTGGCCGGGCTCAAGGCTTTTGCCACCGAGCATTTAAACGCCAATTTCCAGGACGCGCTGGGGCGCTTGCTGGCATCGGCCAAACTCGGCGGCAGCGTGGCGTTGTCGGTGGTGGGCAACGCCGTGCTGATTCCGGTGGTGCTGTTTTACCTGCTGATGGAATGGCAGCGGTTCATGGCGCTGCTGCTGGCGCTGGTGCCGCCGCGCCTGCGTGCTGCGGTGGACAGTTTTACCCATGAAGCCGACACGGTGCTGGGGCAGTATTTGCGTGGCCAGATGGTGGTCATGGGGGTGCTGGCGCTGTACTACAGCATCGGGCTGGGACTGTTTGGGCTTGATCTGGCGCTGCCGATTGGTGTGTTTACCGGGCTGGCGGTGGCGATTCCTTACCTGGGTTTTGGGCTTGGGCTGGTATTGGCCACCCTGGCTGGGTTTTTGGAATTTTCGACCCAGACCGGTCATGTCAGTGCCGTGCTGATGGTGGCGGTGGT
>JBGSRY010000503.1:0-2242 GCA_041737325.1 Rhodoferax sp.
GTGGCATACTTGGCGGCAGAGACAACCCGGCCTGATTTGTGCCGGAACACCACAAGGAAAAGTGCCATGCCCCTGGAAATTTTGACGCAAGATTTTTCTCAGTCGCCCAAGACTGATCAGACTTTTGAGTCAGCGGCAGAACTTTTCCGGGTCATGTCAGCGCCGATGCGACTCAAGATCATCAACAGCTTGTGCCGTGGCGAGTTGAATGTCACGGCCTTGCTGGCGTTGGTCAAAACCACCCAGCCCAACATGTCGCAGCACCTCAATACGCTGTACAAAGCCGGGGTGTTGGGCAAGCGGCGCGAAGGGGTGCAGATTTTTTACCGCATTGCCGACCCGCGCATTGTGCAGATTTGTGAGGCCGTTTGTCAGAATGTGTCTACCAAGTCAGCGCCGTTGGATAGCTGATCAAAACTCCTCTTCCGTCTGATCGGCCACTGGATGTCGGGCACGGTGTCCGGGCTTGGCCAGTAATTCAAGGTAAAACTGCTGGCCACCTTCTTTGGCCACGGCATCCACCAAGGCCGTCAGGGTGGCGAAGTGCACACTTTGGGCGTTGTCCACGCTGGTGCCGAAGCGGCAGTCAAAGTCCCAAAAATCCACGCCTTCGGGTAAAACCTTGCGGCGTTCACGTTTGACGTACTGGCGGATTTCATGTTTGGTGGCATCGAGCACGCGGTCGCGGTGCTTGCCTTCAATGTCGAGTTTGAATGTTTTTTTCATGGTGTCCTTTGCATCGGTTTGAAGCGCTTGGGCGGGCTGCTTGAAGTGGGGGCGATTATGCGTCCGGCCTGTGTCCTGACCCGGGTGGGGAGACGCGTCAGGGGAAACACCTAAACTGCCCGATGCGTCAAGCCCTTTTATTTCACCGCCCCTTGTCCCAAAATCCGACCATGACTTTTTCAACCCTGGGCCTGTCCGCCCCCCTGTTGGCGGCCCTTCACACCCTGGATTTTGATACACCCACGCCCATCCAGCGCGACACCATCGCCCCGGCGCTGCAGGGGCATGACGTGCTGGGCTGCGCCCCCACCGGTTCTGGCAAAACCTTGGCCTTTGCGTTGCCTGTGTTGCAGCTGCTACAGCCGACGCGCAGCAAACAGCCGCAAGCGCTGGTGCTGGTACCCACGCGCGAACTGGCCACGCAGGCGGGTGACACCCTGCGCCAATTGGCTCCACCCGGGCCGGGTGCAGTCCGGGTCAGTGTGGTGTTTGGGGGGGTGTCGATCAACCCGCAAATGATGGGGCTGCGGGGTGGCTGCGACGTGCTGGTGGCCACGCCCGGACGCTTGCTTGACTTGATGGCACACCACGCCGTGACGCTTGCAGCGGTCAAGCTGCTGGTGCTTGATGAAGCCGACCGGCTGCTCGACCTGGGCTTTGCCGATGAACTGGCCCAGGTGCTGGCGCACTTGCCCGCCCAGCGGCAAAGTCTGTTTTTTTCGGCCACGTTTGCCCCGGCCGTGCAAACGCTGGCCCACACCTTGCTGCGCGACCCGGTGCGGGTGGATGTGCGGCCTGGCCTGCAACCGCCGCAGGAGATCATTCAACGCGTTATCGCGGTCGATGCGCCCCAGCGCAACCAGTTGCTGCGGCATCTGATCAAGCTGCACCACTGGCCGCGTGTGCTGGTGTTTGTGGCGACCAAGTTTGCCGCCGAGATCGTGGCCGACAAACTGCGCAAAGGTGGGTTGACGGCGGAGCCTTTTCATGGTGCGTTAAGCCAGGGCAAGCGCACCCAGGTGTTGACCGACTTCAAGGCCGAACGCCTGCGTGTGGTGGTGGCCACCGATGTGGCTGCGCGTGGCCTGGACATTGCCCAGCTGCCGGTGGTGGTGAATTTTGATTTGCCGCGTTCCACGGCTGACTACACCCACCGCGTGGGCCGCACCGGCCGCGCCGGTGAACCCGGGCTGGCACTGAGTCTGGTCAGTGCCGCCACGCTGCCCCATTGGCGCTTGTTGGCCAAGCGGCAGCAGCTTGACCTGGTGCTGGAAAGCATTGAAGGGTTTGAGGCCCAAGAAGTCGCGCCACCGGTCTCAAGCGACCCGAATGCGCGCGGCAATGGCGGCATCAAAGGGGCGCGTCCAAGCAAAAAAGACAAGTTGCGTGCACAGGCTGCTGCGGCCAGCGCCGGCTTTGCAACCTGAATCCAGGGTGGCCGAAGACAGTGCCGCGCCAGAGGGGCAGGCCGGTGCTTTAAAATCCGACCCTTCTCAACAGCCTCTGGATGAACACC
>JBGSRY010000528.1:0-3937 GCA_041737325.1 Rhodoferax sp.
CATCTACGCCGGCATCGAGTACGAGGCCGAATCGGACAAGGCCAAAAAGCTCATCAAGTTCCTGCAAGAAGAATTGGGTGTTACCAAGATTCGCTTCCCCAACACCTCAGGCATTGGCATCAAACCGGTGTCGCGCGAAGGTACCGAGCGTCTGGTGCGCCAAGCCATTCAATACGCCATCAACAACGACAAACCCAATGTGACCCTGGTGCACAAGGGCAACATCATGAAATTCACCGAAGGTGCGTTCCGCGATTGGGGCTACGCCTTGGCGCAAAAAGAATTTGGTGCCGAGCTGATCGACGGCGGCCCATGGTGCAAATTCAAGAACCCCAAGACCGGTAAAGACATTGTGGTCAAAGACTGCATTGCCGATGCCTTTTTGCAACAAATTTTGCTGCGCCCGGCCGACTACAGCGTGATTGCCACCATGAATCTGAATGGTGACTTCATTTCTGACGCGCTGGCCGCACAAGTGGGTGGTATCGGCATTGCAGCGGGAGCCAACTTGTCAGACGCAGTGGCCTGCTCTGAAGCCACCCATGGCACAGCACCCAAATATGCTGGCAAAGACTATGTGAACCCGGGTTCTGAAATCTTGTCGGCAGAGATGATGTTGCGTTACATGGGATGGTTTGAGGCTGCCGATGCCATCATCAATTCCATGGGGCGTTCTATCAAGAGCAAGAAAGTTACCTATGACTTTGCCCGCCTGATGGATGGCGCAACGCAAGTGAGCTGCTCAGGCTTTGGTCAGGTCATGATCGACAACATGTAAAGCACCCACGGCGGTGCCCTGCCGCCACAACAAAAAAGCCCTGACACCGGTTGGTATCAGGGCTTTTTTATGGGTGACAAAAACTGGAGCGGGTGAAGGGAATCGAACCCTCGTATGAAGCTTGGGAAGCTGCCGTTCTGCCATTGAACTACACCCGCGAGGCTGTGAATTATAGGGGCAAGCCTGGGCATCACTATTTACAAGCTTTTTATGCCTCTAGCCCTTATATATAAAGGGCTAGTAGCTATAAAAAAGATTGCATTGAATTACTTCAGAATGTCGCCCACGCAGACGTATTTGACTTCCACATAGTCGTCCAACCCCAAGTGCGAACCTTCGCGCCCCAGGCCTGACTGTTTGACACCGCCAAACGGCACGTGCTCGGTGGCGAGAATGCCGACATTGACACCCACCATACCGTATTCCAGCGCCTCGCTCACGCGCCAGATGCGGCCCACGTCGCGGCTGTAGAAGTAGCTGGCCAAGCCAAATTCGGTGTTGTTGGCGGCAAAAATGGCCTCGGCTTCGGTGTCGAACTTGAACACCGGGGCAAAGGGACCAAAGGTTTCTTCGCGGGCGCACAGCATGTCGGCGGTGGCATCGGCAATCACCGTGGGCTCAAAAAACAGGCCCGGCAGGCGTTTGCCGCCGGTCAGCAAACGCGCCCCTTTGGCCACGGCATCTTTCACATGGCGCTCCACCTTTTGTAGCGCGGCCTCTTCAATCAGCGGCCCTTGGTTGACCCCATCGGCAAAGCCGTTGCCGACCTTGGCGGTTTTCACCTTGGCGGCAAACTTGGCCACAAACTCGTCGTAAACCCCGGCCTGCACGTACAAGCGGTTGGAGCAGACACAGGTTTGCCCGGCGTTGCGGTACTTGCTGGCGAACGCGCCTTCGACCGCGCTGTCAATGTCGGCATCGTCAAACACGATGAACGGTGCGTTGCCGCCCAACTCCAGGCTGAGCTTTTTCACGGTGGGCGCGCTTTGTGCCAACAAAATGCGGCCCACTTCGGTGCTGCCGGTAAAGCTGATGTGGCGCACGATGTCGCTGGCGCAGAACACCTTGCCAATGGCGATGCTGTTGTCGGTATCGGCGCTCAAAATGTTCAGCACCCCCGCCGGAATGCCCGCACGCTGCGCCAGCTCGGCCAGCGCCAAGGCGCTCAAAGGGGTCAATTCAGCGGGTTTGATGACCACAGGGCAACCCGCTGCCAGCGCCGGCGACACCTTGCGCGTGATCATGGCCATGGGAAAGTTCCACGGTGTGATGGCGGCGCACACGCCAATCGGTTGGCGCAAGATCAACAGGCGGCGGTTGTTGTCAAACTGCGGCAGGGTCTCGCCGTTGACGCGTTTGGCTTCTTCGGCAAACCATTCGACAAAGCTGGCCCCGTAGGCAATTTCGCCTTTGGCCTCGGGCAGCGGTTTGCCTTCTTCGGCGGTCATGATGCGGCCCAGATCATCCTGGTTGGCCATGATCAGGTCAAACCATTTGCGCAGGATGATGCTGCGCTCTTTGGCGGTTTTGCTGCGCCAGGCCGGCCAGGCGGCATTGGCGGCAGCAATGGCTTTTTCAGCATCTGCCGCCGTCATGTTGGCCACATCGGCCAGGTGCTTGCCGGTGGCGGGGTCGGTCACGCCAAAGCGGCTGCTGCCAGCGACCCACTGGCCGTTGATCAGTGCATCGGTTTTCAGCAAGCTGGGGTCGTTGAGGAGGGAGAGGGGAGAGGTAGACATGGAAACTCCTGAATTTATAAAGAAAATAGGGCTCTAGCCCAGGTAATACTTCCGCAAGCAGCTATAAAAATACTAGTGTATGTGGGTGCTGAGAGATGCAAAAAACTCGCACAGTTCAGCATCGGGAATCTGTTGTTCTGCGAAAGTGAAGCTGCCAAGCTCGCGCATCTCCTGCGCGGCACGACGAACCAGGCCGAGTGCACTGCGAGCCAAGCTGCCGCCAATGCTGATGCGCCTGACCCCCAGCGTGTTGAGTTGTGACACTGTGAACGCACAGCCGGTCAGGCCCATCACCACGTTGATCGGGCCATTGATCTCTCGCACCAGCGCGGCGATGGTCTCAGCGTCTTTGACACCGGGGATGAACAGGCAATCCGCCCCCATTTCCCGGAACCGGTTGGCGCGGCATACCGCTTCAGCAAAGGGTGATGGCACATGGGCAAGGTAACAATCGGTGCGGGCCGTCAGCGTGAAGGGAATGCCACTGCGGTCTGCGGCTTCGCGTGCGGCGCGGATGCGCTCTGCCGCCAGTTCCAGGTCGAATAGGGGCGTGTGTGGATTACTCGACAGGTCTTCGATGTTGGCGCCCACCACACCTGCTTGAATGGCTAGCCGGATGGTTTCCGCCACTGTGTCGGGGGCAGTGCCAAAGCCAGCCTCAAGGTCGGCACTCACCGGTAGCGTGACCGCCGCAGCAATCTGGTGGATGCGCTCCATCATCTGCGAGCGGCTGACGCGACCTTCAACGTCCGGTTGGCCCAGTGAAAACGCAATGCCTGCGCTGGTGGTTGCCAAACACTGGAAGCCACTGGCCGCCAGAATACAGGCGCTGCCCGCGTCCCAGGCGTTGGGCATCAAAAACGCCTGAGACTGCTGATGCCATTGGCGGAACTGGTGACCGAGTTTGATGCGGGTGTTCATGACATCGCCAAGGCAGGGCGGCTCCCCATGTCGCGGTTCAGCCGAAACTGCCCCATCACTTCGGCCAGTCGGGCGGCTTGGGTGCGCAGGCTGTCGGCGGCGGCGCTGCTTTGCTCGACCAGGGCGGCGTTTTGCAGGGTCACCTGGTCGATGCGTGCGATGGCCGCGCTGACATCGCTGATGCCTTGGTACTGCTGAGCGGTGGCGTTGTGAATGTCGCGGATCAGCTCGCTGACATGCTGCACCTGGGTGACGATGGCCTGAATCGACAGCCCGGCTTCATCCACCTGGCGCGCGCCGGTTTCGACTTTGCCCACGTTGTCGCTGATGAGTTTCTTGATTTCCTTGGCCGCTTCGGCAGAGCGCTGCGCCAGGGAGCGCACCTCGCTGGCCACCACGGCAAAACCACGGCCCTGTTCACCTGCGCGAGCCGCTTCCACGGCGGCATTCAGCGCCAGGATGTTGGTCTGGAAGGCAATGCTGTCAATCACCCCGGTGA
>JBGSRY010000062.1:0-4466 GCA_041737325.1 Rhodoferax sp.
GAAGGGGCCTGCAGCGACACCATGGAAAGCAATGGCAAGTACATGATGCAAAACAACTTTGCCACCTCGGTCAAGTTGTACCAAGCCTGCCAGAAGCGGGGCGCACGCCTGTTGTATGCCTCCAGTGCCGCCACTTACGGCGGCTCGGACACGTTCCGCGAAGACCCCGCTTTTGAGCTGCCGCTGAACGTCTACGGCTACTCCAAACTGCTGTTTGACCAACGCATGCGGCGCGAATGTGGCCACGAATTTCAGCGCGCTTTTGCTGGCAAAACCATGCAAGTGGTGGGCTTCAGGTACTTCAACGTGTACGGCCCGCGCGAGCAACACAAGGGTCGCATGGCCAGTGTGGCGTTTCACCAGTTCAACCAGTTCAAGGCCGAGGGCCGGGTAAAACTGTTTGGCGACTACGGCGGCTATGCAGCCGGCGCACAACTGCGCGACTTTGTCTTCATTGACGACGTGGTGGCGGTCAACCTGTGGTTCTTTGACCACCCCGGCATCTCGGGCATTTTCAACCTCGGCACCGGCCGCGCCCAGCCTTTCAACGAC
Source organism: Rhodoferax sp. (assembly GCA_041737325.1). GTDB lineage: Bacteria > Pseudomonadota > Gammaproteobacteria > Burkholderiales > Burkholderiaceae_C > Rhodoferax. Next base: position 553 of record JBGSRY010000062.1, read on the forward strand.
ATCGCCAGCTCGACCGTCAACGCCCTGCGCCAACTCAACGGACAAAGCGCCTTGCCGCTGGATCAATTGGTTGCCGCAGGTCTGCTCGAATACGTGCCCTTTCCCGATGCCCTGCGTGGCAAATACCAGTGCTACACCCAGGCCGACCTGACGGCCCTGCGCGCCACGGGTTGCAACCACACTTTTGCCGATGTGCAAACCGGTGTCAGCCGGTATGTCGAGTGGCTGGCACAACAACGCTAACCCCCAACAGGAGCCCTTTCATGCTGAAAAAATCCCTGGCCCTTGCGGCGCTGCTCTACGCTTTTGCCAGCTTTGCCGCGCTGGACATCAACCAGGCCTCTGAGGCCGAACTCGACAGCATCAAAGGCATTGGCCCGGGCACGTCGGGCAAAATTCTGGATGAACGCAAGAAAGCGCCCTTTAAAGACTGGAACGATTTCATCGTGCGCGTCAAAGGCATTGGCGCGGGCAAGGCGGCCCAGTTCTCGGCTGAAGGGGTGACGGTCAACAACGCCGCGTTCAAACCGGCGCGAAGCGTCAAGCCAAGCCCCAAAACACCCTGATCCGGCAGACCTGACCATGCAGTCGGTCGTTGCCATTTGCCTCGGAGCCTGTCTTGGCGCCCTGTGCCGCTGGGGGCTGGGCTTGTGGCTCAACCCGGGTGCCCTGCTGCCCTGGGGCACGCTGGCGGCGAACCTGATCGGGGGCTATTTGATTGGGGTGGCCGTGGCCGTGTTTCAGGCGCTGCCGCACCTGGACCCGGCTTGGCGTCTGGTCATCATCACCGGTTTTTTAGGTGCACTGACCACGTTCTCAAGCTTCTCGGCCGAAGTGGTGGGCCTGTTGGGACAGCAACGCTACCTGCTGGGTTTGGGTACCGCCGCCATGCACTTGTTGGGCTCCTTGCTGCTGACCTTGGCAGGCATCAAAACTGTTGCGTTTTTTATAGCTACTAGCCCTTGATATACAAGGGCTAGAGCCATATTTTGCTTTAAATTACCAAGTCACGCCCCTGAACCCTTGGCGGCCCCCAGCAGCGCCAGATAGGCCTGCCGCGTTTGCGGTGTCACCGCATCCAGCAGTTGCGCATAAGCGGTTTGGTGGCGCGCCAGCAAACGCGCCGAGGCCACCAGTTTGGAGCGGCAAAACCAGTGACAACTGTGCTGCAGCAACAGCAACTCGGCCATCACGGTGAAAGCGCGGCGTTTGGCACTCAAGCCCTGTGCATTGGCCACCGCCTGGTTGATGCCCTGGCTGTGCACCCGCATGAGTTGGCGCAAATCAAAGGTCGACGACGGCACGGCCAGCGACACAAACGGCAGCGCCAGCGGCAAGCGGCTGACCCGCACCCTGGCTTCATAGACCTCGGCCAGGTCGAGCACCAAACGGCTGCATTGATCGGCCAGACTCTGCTCTTGCGGCTCCAGGTAGTGCCACACCTGGGCTTGGCGCTCGGCATCGGTTTCACCCAGGGCACGGTTGTAACCGGTCAGCACGTCTTGCATCAGTTTTTCGATCTGGAACTTGCCCAGATAGCGCCCCAACAGCGCCACCCGCTCGGCCTGTTCGCGCGACTTGAACACCTGCAACACCACACCCAGCACCACCATCACCAGCAACATATCCATCACATACAACCTGAAATTTTCAACGGCCTAAAGGCTTGTTCATGAACAACTGCCCAGTGTAGTGGGCGCTGCGCCAGCAGCAGGTCTGGCAGCCGCTACTCTGCACTTTTCTGCTTGACCTGCAGCCGTTGGATTGGACACACACCATCAGCGCAGATTGACACCAGAAAGAAGGGCTACCCGACTCTTTCGATGATTAAATTTGCTACCGTTTTCTGAACACCATTTTCAAGATAGATGAAATCTGCGGCATTCTCTGTCACCAAAATCGCCGGTGGATTGAAGTCGAGGCAACTGGCAGCGATAGTGGCATCTGGCAATAACAGTTTGCCACCTTTGGGACTTGCAGACTGACTGCCTTGGGACGCGGCCAGTTTGAGCCGGTGCGCTCGTAAGGTTGCGGCCTTGTCCAACACCTTTGCGCTAACCGCCACGATGCGCATGCCCGGGGCTGAAAACTGGGCCTTGAACAAAGCCTCAAACCGAACAGCGGAGTCTGCGTCAGGCAAACGTCGCACGGCCACCAAACACTCGGCCACACAAATTCCACTGGTGGCCATGACCGCGTCAGGGTATTTAAGACGCAACCCGGCAAGCTGCGCTGCTACCTTTTCGAGCATGGGCAAATCGCCCAGAAGCAAATGGCTCCAGACATTGGTATCCAAAAGCAATACATGACTCATGACTGGCGACCATCCCCTGAAATTTCTCGTTGAGTCCACCCTTCACGCTCGCTGCGTAAAAAGACACTCAACTCTGCCGAATCTGCACTGGCAAGGACTGGACGATCCGGGCGCAACAAGTCGTCCCAGGCGGCGACCACTTCCAGCAAGTCTTTACCCGTCGAAATGGACTCAACCAGCGCGTCAATTTGATCCATCACAGCAGTCAAATCGCTGCGAATGCGGGTGCGCAAACGGCCCAGGGTGCGCGGGTCAAGCTCCAAGTCTTGCTGAGAGCCCAGAATGCCCTGCACGGCTTGGGCGGCTTGCTGGCCCAACGCCACCAAACGACGGTGGGACGGCAGGTTAGGGTCAAACTCAGGCCATGGGAGTTCGAGGATTTTTTTGTGGACGTGGCGTGGCCCGAACAGACCTCGCGCCTGAAACTCCTTGATCTTGCCGTTGGCAAAACCACTGTTCAGGTAACACTCAACGTAACGTGCCTCGTCTTCAGTCGGCATGAAGGCGATGTAACAGGTTGACTCCGCCAGGAAATGCAGCGTTCTGGATGACACATCCAACACACATGCAGAGGCATCACTGGCAGATGCCGTGTACATCACCGCCCATTTGCCATCGACTGGCTGGCCAGTGAGCTTGCGTTGCCAATCCAGCCAGTCCGTCAAGCTGGATTTTTGCTTCTTCGCACTGTCACTGCGCCGCACTTCCCATAGCCGCTCACACTGGCCAAACCAGCGCGCTGCCTCCACATCACCGCGCGCCGTCAGCTCAGGTGCATCCAGCAGTTGCCAGCGCAGCTTGCCGGGCAAAGGCTGGCCTGCGCTGTCAACGTCATCGGCCTGCACCAGTGGCAAGGCAATCAGCGGCGGGTTGACCAACGCAAACGGCAGCACATTGCGCGCCAGCGCGGTGCGAAACAGGTATTTGCCTTGCATCGGGCCGGTCAAGGTGATGCCATCCCACGGTTTTTTGGCGCCCTCTACCGCCAGCGGATGGGTGCGTAAATTGACCATGCGTTCGGCTAGGTCGGTCAAGCCCTCCAGCGACGCGCCTTGCGGCTGCACAAAGTAAAAAGCACGCGGCACGATGGTGGCACCTTGCTTGAAGCGCGGCGCGTAAGCATTGCCGCCGGTGTCGCCCTGAATTTTTTGCTGCACCAGAGCCGAGCGCTTCTTTTTGCTTTGTGCATCGCCCAGTTCCTGAAAATACCAGCGCGTGTTGTCTTCTTTGATAAATGCTTGCGCATCGTGCCAGTGCATGTGGGGCCGGGGCAGCTTGCCATGCAGCACACGCCCCACCAGCCCGTTGTGCGGCAGCGCACGCTGGCGCTGGGTGTCCACACCTTCAGCGTGCGAGGCTGATGCCATGAGCACACAAGACGGCACATTGAACAAGGGGGACACGTCTTTCAAGTCCCACACCTCGGTGAGCTTGAAACCCCTGGCTTCGCCGCTGCGGGCGTTGTGGTGCTGGTCGGCACTTAAAAAAGCACGGGGCAACACAAAGGCCAACTGGGCGCTGTCTTTGGCCAGGTATTTGCCGCAATGCGACAAGAACACAGCCGCCAGATCAATGTGCGTGTTGCTGGCTTTGCTGGCAG
>JBGSRY010000555.1:0-5046 GCA_041737325.1 Rhodoferax sp.
AAGGGCTACAGCCTTATTTTTTGCAAAATTCTCACGTGATCTGGCAACCAGGGTTTCACTTCCCTCGACCCCCAACACAGCCCCTGCCTGGGTGGCAAGAGGCAAAGTGAAGTTGCCCAAACCGCAAAACCAGTCAATCACCCGCTCTGTCTTTTGGGCGTTGAGCAAACGCAAGGCGCACGATACCAGGACACGGTTGATGTAGGGATTGACCTGTGTGAAGTCGGTCGGCTTGAACGGCATGGTGATACCGAACTCGGGCAAGGCGTAGCTGAGCGCTTCTCCCGCATCCTCGAGCAAATGCACGGTTTCTGGCCCTTTGGGTTGCAGCCACCACTGCACCCCCAGGTTTTCTTTGGCAAACTGACGCAATTTACCCAGATCCCCCGGGCTCAAAGGTTCCAAATGACGCAAGACCAGCGCGGTGACCTGGTCACCACACGCCAATTCAATTTGCGGCGTGGTCTCGACCGCATCCAGCGATGCAATCAAGGCACGCAGCGGCAGCAGCATGGCACTCACATGGGGAGGCAACACCGGGCAGACCTGCATGTCCGCCACATAGCGGCTTTTGCGCTCATGGAAACCCACCAATACCGTGCCCTTTTTGCGTACAAAACGCACCGACAAACGGGCCCGGTAGCGGTATCCCCAACTGGGGCCTTCAATCGGCCTGAAAACCATGTCGGGCTTGACCTTGCCCAAGTGCCACAGGTTGTCTTCCAGCACACGTTGCTTAACTGCGACTTGAGCAGCTGGATGCAAGTGTTGCATCTTGCAGCCGCCACACGAACCGGTGTGCAAGCCAAAATGCGGGCACAGTGGTTCGATGCGTTGTGATGATGAACGGTGCACTTCGGTGAGCGTGCCCTGTTCCCAGCTGTTTTTGGTGCGGTTGATGTTGGCGCTGACGTATTCAAACGGCAAAGCCCCATCAATGAACACCACTTTGCCATCGGCCTTGCGGGCGACACCTTGTGCGTCAAGATTCAGAGACTCAACCAACAGCCAATCAGCAGGCACAGCCGATGTGGCTGTTTTTTCAGAAGATAGCGTCATGCACTCTCATTTTCGGAAATAACCCCAACTCGACAGGGTCGGCATCAGGTAGATAGAGGGGGATTAACGAGCAGGCAGGTATTTGACCGGATCGACCGGTTTGCCCTGACGACGCACCTCAAAGTGCAGTTTGACACGATCGGTGTCGCTCTTGCCCATTTCGGCAATTTTTTGACCTTTGAGCACCGACTGGTCTTCTTTGACCAACAAGGTCTGGTTGTGCGCATAAGCCGTTAAAAACACGTTGTCGTGTTTCAAAATAATCAAGTTACCGTAGCCGCGCAAGCCAGCTCCGACATAAACCACGCGGCCATCTGCCGCCGCCAGCACCGGGTCACCCGCGCTACCACCAATGTCCACGCCTTTGTTTTTGACATCATCAAAACTTGCCAAAAGATTCCCTTTGGCGGGCCAGATCCAGCCAATATCTCCTTCTGCAGGTGTCGGTTTTGTGGCGTTAACAGGCGCACTACTGGCCGCAGATGCGGTCGTGACGGATGATTCGGTCACAGCCGGTTTGGTCACCGGTTTAACCACAACCTGGGGTTCTGTGGGCGGGGCAACGCGCAGCACTTGTCCAACCTCAATGCGGTTGGGGTTGTCAACGTGGCTCCAGGCTGCAACGTCTTTGGTGGACTGTCCATGGTCAGTGGCAATGCGCAGCAAGGTATCACCCGGCTTGACGGTGTAATACCCCGGTTTTCCAGCGTTTTCAAACCCTGGTGGCTGCTTAACCGAACCGGTAGCCACAACGGCTGTAGCGGTGCTGCCAGGCTGCGTCGTGCGTTCTTCAACGGGAGCCCGGTTCAAGCTTTTGCTGCTGCACCCCGCCAGAACCAGTGAACTGGTCACCAAAAACAAAGCCAAGCGCTGGTTCAAATTAATCATATCGTTCCCCCGTCATACAACACCTGATTTTAAAGGTACGAAGTGCACCGCCTCCAGCACCGTTTGCTGCAAGCCCTGTGCTGTTTTGTCAATGACCACCAGCGCCTGCCGCGCTGGGCTTGTTGCACCGGACGAAACCGGAGCCACCAGTCGCCCACCCAGTGCCAATTGCTCCGTCCAGGCCAACGGGATGGCATCACCACCAGCCGCCGCGATGATGCCTGCATACGGTGCGCCTTTGACATAGCCCAGCATACCGTCTCCCAGCAGCAAATGCACATTGGCCAGATGCAAAGGTCGCAGGTTGTCGCGCGCTTTGTCGTGCAAGCCACGCAAGCGTTCAATCGAATACAACTCCTGGCACAACCGACTCAATACCGCAGCCTGGTACCCACAGCCCGTACCAATTTCAAGCACACGCCCGGTGCGCACGCTGCCGGCTTGATTTAAAAGTTCCAGCATACGCGCCACCACCCCCGGCTTGGAAATGGTTTGCCCCAGACCAATCGGCAAACTGGTGTCTTCATACGCCTGGTTCACCAAGGCCGAGTCCACAAACCGATGCCGCTCAACGTGCGCCATGGCTTGCAATACCAACTGATCAGCAATGCCCTGTTGTGCCAGTTTGAGCACCATGCTATGGCGCACCGCACTTGAATCCAGCCCAACCCCATGGGGGACGTGAGCCAACGTCGGGCGCACCGGGCTGACGGTACGGGGGGGCAACTTGGACTCCCCCAGACGCGCCGGAAAACCGGGGCGCATTTTTGGCGGTGGTGGCTGGTGCAGGGTCATCGGCCAGTGGCAGGCGCTTGGGCCAGACCCGCCATGGTTTGTGCCCAATAGCCCAGGTGGTCATGATCCGTCAGGTCAACCTTCAACGGGGTCAATGCAATGTGCCCTTGCGCAGTGGCGTGAAAATCGGTGCCTTCAGCATCGTCCTTGGCTGCACCTGCAGCGCCTATCCAGTACATGGTTTCACCGCGTGGATTTTGTTGCGTGATCACCGGTTCGGCCGCATGGCGGCGTCCTAAACGACACAATTTCACGTGCCCGAGTTGATCCTTGGGTAAATTCGGCACATTCACATTCAGCAACCAGGGCAACTGACCAATCAGGTTTTGTGCTGCCATCTGCAACACCAGCTCACGCACCCGTGCAGCCGCCACGTCCAAGTGCAGCCAATCACGCTGCACCTGCGAAAACGCGATGGACGGAATGCCAAACAAATAGCCTTCCATGGCAGCCCCCACAGTGCCAGAGTAAATGGTGTCATCGCCCATGTTGGCCCCGTTGTTGATGCCCGAGACCACCAAGTCCGGGCGATAGTCCAGCACCCCCGTCAGCGCAATATGGACACAGTCCGCCGGTGTGCCATTCACATACCGAAAGCCATTGCTGGCGCGTTGAACATACAGCGGCGTGTGCAGGGTCAAGGCATTGGACTTGGCACTGTTGTTGTGCTCAGGAGCCACCACTTCAACCTCGGCCACATCCTTGAGTGCCTCATACAAGGCCACGATGCCGGGAGCCTGATAACCATCGTCATTCGATATAAGAATTTTCATAGTGCTGCCTGTTTGGATTTCAATTGTAGGATGGCACTGCGATTTTGTTGCCTGCTGGCCCGCAGGTCACGCTCGGGACAGGGACTGATTTTCTTGACTCATATCATGCACGATTTTTTGGAGACATCCCATGCACGCTTGGCTTTGTGAGAACCCCACCGGCATTGATGCCCTGAGCTGGCAAGCCCGGCCCAGCCCCAGCCCCCAGGCGGGTGAGGTGTTATTGGAAATCAAAGCCGCCAGCCTGAACTTTCCGGATGCGCTGATCGTGCAAAACAAGTACCAGATCAAACCGTCCCTGCCCTTTGTACCAGGTTCTGAATACGCTGGCATCGTGCAAGCGGTCGGTGCAGGTGTGACCCATTTACAGCCAGGACAACCGGTCGCATGCTTAAGTGGCACGGGTGGTTTTGCTACGCACACAATAGCACCTGCGGCTTTATGCATGCCGCTTCCAGCTGAATTTTCATTTGAAGATGCAGCCGCTTTCATCATGACCTACGCCACCTCTTACCACGCGCTGGTAGACCGCGGCCAGTTGCAGGCCGGTGAAACCGTGCTGGTGTTGGGAGCAGCCGGTGGGGTCGGCACAGCCGCCATCCAGATTGCCCGCGCCTGTGGTGCGCGCGTCATCGCCGCCGCATCCAGCGCAGACAAATGTGCACTGTGTCAACGTTTGGGGGCGGATGCCACCATCAACTACCAAACGACCGACTTGCGCGAAGCGCTCAAAACCCTCACTGCAGGACAGGGCCCGGATGTGATTTACGACCCGGTGGGCGGTGATTTGGCCGAGCCCGCTTTTCGCTCCATGGCTTGGCGTGGACGCTATCTGGTGGTGGGCTTTGCAGCGGGTTCGATTCCAACACTGCCCTTGAACCTGCCGCTGCTCAAGGGTGCGTCCATCGTTGGGGTGTTCTGGGGCGACTTTGCCAAGCGCGAGCCCAAGGCCAACGCCGCCATGATGCAGACACTGGCAAGCTGGTATGTGCAAGGCAAAATCAAACCCGTGATTAACCGCATCTTGCCCATGGCCGAACTCAAAACGGCTTACGCCCTGATGGGTTCACGCCAAGTCATGGGCAAGCTGGTGCTGTTCAACCCACCGCACTGATGCCACGCATCAAGCCCCCATCTGCAGCGGCATGACAGATCAATTGGGGATCACAAACTTGGACTCCTCGCGCAGGTGTCCCGGGCTGTCGAGTGACTCAATGGTGAAGTGAATCTCATGCGAGCCAGGTTTATCAGCCTCTGGAGGCACTTGCACCCGCACCGGGATCCAGCGTGCTTTGGTCGCCTCCAGGCTCAGGCTGCTCTCTGAGGTGATTTGAATGCCCGGTAGGCCTGCTACCGAGATTTTGTAGCGTTGCGTGGTTTCGGTGGCGTTCATGACCTGGATGCTGTAAACATTTTCCACTTTGCCGTCCTCAATGACGCGCGCCATCACGCCCCGATCCCGCACCACATCGGCCTTGAACGGGGTACGTGTGGCAAGGCTGACAAAAATGGCCAGCACAATGCCTGCCAG
>JBGSRY010000071.1:0-4761 GCA_041737325.1 Rhodoferax sp.
TTTCTTTCCGATATGAATGAAGCCAGGGCATGTGATCCCTGGCGCGGGTTGGCTGGCGTGCCCGTCAGCGGTTATGAAATTCACCAGGGTCAAACCGCACAGCACGATGGTTTGGCGCAAGCCGGTGAGGTGGCGCAGGCGGTGCTGCCCGCCGGTCTGGGCTGGCAAAATGCTGCAGGCAATGTGTTGGGCATTTACCTGCACGGCCTGTTTGAAGACCCTGCCGCATTGCAAGCCCTGTTTGGTGCCCACCTAAAAGGCCCGGTGCCGACGCTGGATGCGGTGTTTGAGCGCATGGCCGATTTCATTGAGGTTCATTTTGAGCCTGGTGTGGTCGATGGCTTGCTGGCTCATCCGGAGCAGACATTAACTATCAACGAACAGAACCACCATGACGCAACTATTGACTTTGCAGAACGGCCCTTGGCGTCTTGAAGTTGACCCGCACACGGGTGGCAGTGTGCGCGGCTTCTGGCACGCGCAACTGCCCATACTGCGGCCGACACCAGCAAACGCAACACACGCTGGCCAGATGGCAGCTTTCCCATTGGTTCCTTACTCCAACCGCATCGGAAACAAGGCGTTTGTTTGGCAAAGTGCTCACTACACCGTGCGCAACGGGTTTGATGATGGGATTCATGGACTGCACGGTGTTGGTTTCATGCACCCCTGGGAAGTGTTGGCACAGTCTGATAACCGGATTGAGATGCGTCTTGAGCACTTCGGTGATGCGGATTGGCCATTCGCGTTTGTGGCCGATCAGCAATTGACCTTGCACACGCATGGTCTGCGTGTGCAATTGAGCCTGCGCAATACCGATACGCGCGAGCAACCGGCTGGCCTGGGCTGGCATCCGTATTTTGTGCGGCGTGATGGGGCTGAACTACAAGGGGCTGGCATCCACTCCCAGTGGCTTTGCGACAGTACCTTGCTGCCCACGCAGGCGGTGGCACGCCACGGGCTCCAGGGCCCGGTTGCGCAGCTTGCGCTGGACCACTGTTTCAGTGGCGGTCAGCAGTTTGGATGGTCAGACGCAGAGTTTTCGGTGGTGCTGCAAGCCAGCAGTTCGCACTGGGTGGTCTTTACCCCCGCTGATCGTGATTTTTTTTGTGTTGAACCTGTCAGCCATGTCAACAATGCGGTGCAGATGACAGACCCGTTGGCGCAGGGTTTGGTGGCACTGGCCAGTGGTGCGAGGTTGATGCAAACCATTGATGTACGGGTGACAACAACCCGCTGAATTGCCAGCTGGTAATCTGTGCGGATGCCGCGAGCGTCAATCGCACACGGAATCTGCCTGTGATTATCTGGATGTCTGAGCCTCGCTTGGGCCCGTCGCTGTTGAAGCCTCAGACAGGGTGACGCAACTGGCTCCCGCGCTGATCGATGGTTGGTACACCTCAGCGGCAATGCCATCCGGCGAGCGGTACTGCTGTTCCAACGCAGTTTCGCAAGCAGGCATCAGATCAGGCGGTATCAGGGCGACCACACAGCCGCCAAAACCGCCACCGGTCATGCGCACACCGCCGTGCACGCCAATGATGCTGCTGATGATGCTTACCAATTGGTCAATGGCGGGCACGGTGATGGCAAAGTCATCGCGCATCGAAGCGTGCGACTCTGCCATCAGTTGCGAGATGGTAGCCACATCGTCTTGCCGCAGCGCTTGTGCCATCTGCAGGGTGCGAGCGTTTTCAGTCAGGATATGGCGTGCGCGGAAAAAGATCACCGGGTCGAGATCCGCCCGAGCTGCCAGCAACTGATCTAGGGTTACGTCGCGTAATGTATCTGCGCCAAAGTGGTGTGCCGCCTGCTCACACTGCTGGCGACGCAGGTTGTATTCACTACTGACCAGACCGCGGCGAATTTTTGAATTGATGATGACGACTTGCAAGCCATCGGGTACATGACACGTTTCACTGGTCAGGCTGCGGCAATCAAGCAAGCTGGCGCAGTGTGCATGTGCCGTGGCTGAAATCCACATGTCCATGATGCCGCACTGGGTGCCGACAAAGTGGTTTTCAGCCTGTTGTGCCCATTGTGCCCATTGCGTTGGTTCGGCATGGATGTGGTTCAAGGTGCACAAACCGGCCAGCAGCGCCACTTCAAGTGAGGCTGAAGAGGATAAGCCTGTGCCCTGCGGGATATTGCCCACGATGGCAATGTCCACCCCGACCAGGGCGTAGCCAGCCTGACGCAGGACTTCAAACACCCCGCGTACATAGTTGGCCCAAGGCTGCTCAGGCACTTTGTGCAGCGGTTGGCCTAATTCAAAACGATCCATCGCGTCATGAGCGTTCAGGGCCAGCACCTGCACCTGGTGGTCGGTGCGGGCACGTAGTGCCACCAGGGTTTTGAAATCAATCGCGCAGGGCAGCACAAAACCGCCGTTGTAGTCGGTGTGCTCGCCGATCAGGTTGACACGCCCCGGGGCTTGCGCCAAGTGGGTGGCAGCCAAGCCAAATTGCTGTTCAAAGTGAATCAGGAGGGATTGCTTCATGGACTCAATCGGTAAAACCGTTGGGATGGGTTTGCTGCCAGTGCCAGGTGCTGGCGCACATGCTGTGCAGGTCGCGCGTTGCGTGCCAGCCCAAGCGCTGTTCGGCCAGACTGGCATCAGCCCAGAAAGCGGGCAAATCGCCCGCGCGGCGTGGGCCAATGTGGGTTGCCACATGCTGGCCACTGGCTTGTTCAAATGCCGCCACCATTTGCTTGACACTGTAGCCGACACCCGAACCCAGGTTGAACACGTCGCAACGGCTGCTGTCCAGTGTCGCCTGTCGGCGCAGGTATTGCAGCGCCGCCCAGTGCCCTTCGGCCAGGTCACAGACATGCAGGTAATCGCGTACGCCGGTGCCGTCTAGAGTGTCGTAATCGCCACCATGGATGGTGAGTGCGGCGCGTTTGCCCACCGCCACCTGGGCTAAAAAAGGCATCAGGTTGTTGGGGATGCCGCGCGGGTCTTCGCCCAGTTCGCCACTGGGGTGAGCCCCCACCGGGTTGAAGTAGCGCAACAGGCTGAAGTGCCAGCCCGGGGCGCTGTTGCTCAGGTCTTGCAGAATAATTTCAATCTGACGTTTGGTGTTGCCATAAGGATTGGTGGGCTGGGTTGGGTGGCTTTCCGTGTAAGGTAAAAACTGCGGCGTTCCATAGACTGTGGCACTGGAGCTGAACACCAATTGGCGCACCTGTGCTGCCTGCATGGCCTGCAGCAGGCAGATGCTGCCGTACACGTTGTTGTCGAAATAGGTCAGGGGGTCTGCGCTGGATTCGCCCACTGCTTTCAGGCCTGCCAAGTGCACGACGGCATCAATTTTTTCGTCTCGCAGAATTTGCGTCAGTCGTTCGCGTTCACGCAAGTCAGCTTGGTAAAAGCTCACGCGCTTCCCGGTCAGACGTTCAATGGAGTGCACGCTCTGCACATTGCTGTTGACCAGGCTGTCGACCACTACCACGGCACAGCCTGCTTCAAGCAATGTGACCGCCGTATGCGAGCCGATGTAGCCCACACCGCCAGTGAGCAAGATGCGTGGGAAGGGGGTTTGGTGGGGGCTCATGCTGCTGCTTTTTTGAAGTGGATAGTGCTTTGCGCACGCAAATGTTCAGCGGCCTGCTCGGGGGTGAGATCGCGCTGGGCTTCGGCCAGCATTTCAAAGCCGACCATGAATTTGCGTACCGTGGCCGAACGCAGCAACGGCGGGTAAAAGTGAGCGTGCAGTTGCCAGTGGCTCTGGTCACCGTCCACATAAGGTGCGCCGTGCCAGCCCATGGAATACGGGAAGCTGGTCTGAAACAGGTTGTCGTAACGGGTGGTGAGCTGTTGCAGCGCCAGTGCCAGGTCGGCGCGTTGCGCCGCACTCAGGTCGGGTAGGCGAGCCACTGCAAAACGCGGCAGCAAGAGGGTTTCAAAAGGCCAAGCCGCCCAGTAGGGCACCACGGCGATCCAATGGTCTGTCTGCACCACGGTGCGGGCACCGTCGCTGGCTTCACGTATTGCGTAGTCTTGCAGCAGGTTGTGCGGGTGCGGAGTGGTGTGGTTTTGTGCGTGGTAGTGGCGTAGCGCCTGGTCTTCGCGTTCAATTTCGTTGGGCAGATAAGAGCAAGCCCAAACCTGTCCGTGCGGGTGCGGGTTGGAGCAACCCATGGCCGCACCTTTGTTTTCAAATACCTGGACCCACGGGTAGTGCTGCCCTAGCAAGCTGGTTTGTTCCGCCCAGGTGTCCACGATAGAGGTGATCTGGTGTGTGTTGAGCTCAGGCAGGGTTTTGCTGTGATCGGGCGAAAAACAGATCACGCGGCTGGTGCCACGCACCCCTTGAAAGGTGAACAAACCGTGGTCGCCACCCGCAGCATCAGGGGTATCTGGCATCAGAGCCGCAAAATCGTTGTCAAAGACATAGGTGCCGTTATAGACCGGGTTGACAGCACCGTTGACACGAGCGTTGCCGGCACACAGGTAGCAACTGGGGTCGTGGGCTGGCAAGGACTGCGTGACAGGGCTTTCTTGCGCCCCTTGCCAGGGGCGCTTGGCACGGTGGGGAGATACCAGCACCCATTCTTGTTTGAGTGGGTTGAAGCGACGGTGCGGGTGTTCGGTGGGGTTGAAAAGTGTACTCATGAAGCGGATATCGATTGAAATTGGTAGATATGCACCGATTCAGCGGCCATGCGCGCAAGTGCCAAGCCTGCATGGATTAGCCAGGCCCCGTGGGCCGTGTGCGTGTGCCCGCCGCGCAAGCGTTGGTGCAGGGCAGCATCCTG
>JBGSRY010000618.1:0-2276 GCA_041737325.1 Rhodoferax sp.
GGCTTGTAAGCCACTGCCTTGCCGCCACGCGAACCGGCATCGGCACTCACCACCACTTTGGGTTCAGCATCTTCAATGCGTGAGGCCAGTGAACCAGAGGCAAAGCCGCCAAACACCACCGAGTGGATGGCCCCGATGCGGGCGCAGGCCAGCATGGCAAACGCAGCTTCAGGAATCATCGGCATGTAAATCAACACGCGGTCGCCCTTGCCCACCCCCAAGTCTTTCAACGTGGCCGCCATGCGCTGCACTTCAGCGTGGAGTTCCCTGAACGAATACACCTTTTCCTGGTTGGTCTCAGTAGACACAAAGATCAGCGCCGCCTGGTCCGGGCGGGTTGCCAGGTGACGATCCACCGCGTTGTGGCACAGGTTGGTGACCCCGCCCACAAACCATTTGGCAAACGGCGGGTTGCTGTAGTCGCACACCTGCGTGGGTTGCACTTTCCAATCCACCAATTTGGCTTGTTCGCCCCAAAAACCGTCGCGATCAGTGAGGGAACGTTGGTGAAATTCTGCGTAATTGGGCATAGGGAGTCTCCGAGTGTTGTGGTTAAACTGAATTCATAATTATGAGCCGCCAGCTTGCATCACCCTGACGGCCAGCAAAATACCGCCTCAGCCCTTTGCAAGCCCAAAGTTACTCTTATTTAGATAGCTGGTTACCCAGTAAATACAAGGGCTAGATGCCTATTTACTTAATAAGTGCCTGAACCGCTTTGAATTGCGGATGCTCGGCGCTGCGCAGCCACTCGAACAGCACCATTTCAGTGGACACCAGCTCCGCCCCAGCGCCGGCCAGGCGTTCAAAGGCGGCATCCCGATTGCGTTCGGTGCGCGAGCTGCAGGCATCGGTGACCACCCACACGTCAAATTCATCTTCAAGCAAGTGCAGTGCGGTTTGCAACAAGCACACATGGGCTTCACATCCCGCCAGCACCACGCTGCTGCGTTCTGTGGGCGTGTTGCTTGGCTTTTGCAAATGCTTGGGCAGGCTGCGGGCGTTGCCTGCGGGCGCTTTGAGCGGCGGTCGCAACCATTCACCCAAGCCTTCTTCCACCGCGCTGAACTGCATTTTGGCCAGCGTGTTGCGGCACAAGGCACGCAACTCGGGTGACAACTCGCCCAGCTTCGAAGGACTTTGCTCGGTACCCCAAATCGGCATTTGCAGCAGTTTGGCGGCCTGCGCCAGTCGCAAGGCGTTAGCCAGCACCAGCGGTGCTTCAAAAATAGCCGTCATCAGGCGCGGTTGGTAGTCAATCAAGACCAATTGAGAAGATTCGCTTTCAAGCAACATGGCTGGCTTTCCAAAAATAAAAGGGATTCAATCGGCAATTTTGACGACCACACGGCCACGTACCTGGCCCGCCATCAAGGCCTGAGCCTGAGCCACGCAGTCTTGCAAGGCAACCTCATGCACCATGGATTCCAACAGAGTCAAATCAAGGTCTTGAGCCAGGCGATCCCAGGCGCGTTGCCGTTTGGCCAGTGGGGCCATGACCGAGTCCACACCGGCCAGCGTCACCCCACGCAAGATGAACGGCATCACGCTGGTGGGCAAGTCCATGCCTTGCGCCAAACCACAAGCGGCCACCACCCCACCATAGCGGGTTTGCGCCAGGGCATTGGCCAGGGTGTGGGAGCCCACCGCGTCTACCACGCCAGCCCAGCGCTCTTTTTGAAACGGTTTGCCAGGGGCTGACAGACTGGCGCGGTCGATGATGCTGCTGGCCCCCAGACGGGTCAGATAAGCCGCTTCGGCAGCTTTACCAGTGGCCGCCACCACGTTGTAGCCAAGTTTTCCCAGCAGGGTAACCGCCACGCTGCCGACACCACCCGTGGCGCCGGTCACCAACACGTCGCCCTGTCCGGGCTGCAGACCATGGTCTTCCAGCGCCAGTACGCACAGCATGGCGGTGTAACCCGCTGTGCCAATCGCCATGGCCTGACGCGGCGTGAAAGCCGCTGGCAGACGCACCAGCCAGTCCCCTTGCAGACGTGCTTTTTCGGCCAGGCAGCCCCACCGGGTTTCACCCACACCCCAGCCGTTGTGCACCACTTGGTCGCCCACCTTCCAGTTCGGATGACGCGACTCCAGCACCGTGCCGGCAGCGTCAATGCCGGCCACCATCGGCCACTGTCGCACCACCGGCCCGTGGTTGGTAATGGCCAGCGCGTCTTTGTAGTTCAGTGTGGAATAGTGCACCGCCAGCGTCACGTCGCCCTCAGGCAGGCGTGATTCATCCAGTTGTGTCAGCCCAGCGTGAAAACCGGGCG
>JBGSRY010000624.1:0-2245 GCA_041737325.1 Rhodoferax sp.
GCAGCACCTTCTTGATTGGTGCAGACGGCACCTTGAAGGAAGAATGGCGCGGTCTTAAAGTTCCGGGTCACGTGGACGATGTCTTGGCCGCAGTCAAGGCCCTGAAAAAAACGCCTGCGCTGGCTTGAATTGCATCAATCAAACCACACGCCATAAGCGCTCTGGATGCGTCATGCAAAACTGCCATAAGGCTCGTGCATAATCATTTGCATGCCAAAGATTCCCGGTCTTGATTTGAACTTGACAGCCGCCCTGGTGACATGGCGGCTGTTTTATTTTTTGCCCTGCCCTTTTAAAACCTGAGAGCTCTCTATGCCTTTGCCAACCGCTCCGTCCAAACGCGCCGCCCTGTTGTCTGATCAAGACTACAACGTGCCAGCTCGCAAAACAGGAAAAAGCAGTGCTTCTCAAAACAAGCCAGCACCACTGGTGCAGCTTCATGAAGCTGCTATGCAAGCAGGGACACAGCCCGTCGACAACCGATTGACAGGCCGGCCCGAAACATCGGCTCCCGCGCAAGCGGTGTCCCCCCCGATGCGCAGTACCAAACAGGTCAAGGTAACAACACCAAAAGCACGTGCCAAACGTGTCGAGGGGCCTGCCAAGTTGTTTGTGCTTGACACCAATGTGCTGTTGCATGACCCGAGTTGCTTGTTCCGGTTTGAAGAGCACGACGTGTTTCTGCCGATGATCGTGCTGGAAGAATTGGATGCCCACAAGAAGGGCATGACCGAAGTGGCGCGCAATGGTCGACAAGCGAGCCGATCCCTGGATGCGCTGGCTGAGCACCAAGGTTCAGACATCAGCACCGGGTTGTTGTTGAGTTCAACCGGTCACCGCGAAGCCCGGGGGCGGCTGTTTTTCCAAACCCAACTGCTCAACTACGATTTGCCAGCCAGTTTGCCCCAAGGCAAAGCCGACAACCAGATACTGGGCGTTGTGGAAGCACTGCGCAAGCAGCACGCGCCTCGGGATGTGGTGCTGGTGTCAAAAGACATCAACATGCGCGTCAAAGCGCGTGCTTTGGGTGTGAGCACTGACGATTACCAAAACGACAAAACACTTGAAGATGGTGATTTGCTGTATGCCGGGGTATTGGCACTGCCAGTGGATTTTTGGGCCACCCATGGCAAATCAGTTGAGAGTTGGCAACAAGGTGTCCATACGTTCTACCGTGTCAGCGGCCCGGTGGTACCGCAACTTTTGATCAATCAATTCGTCTATTTTGAAGCGCCAGGTGAGCCAAGTCTGTATGCCAAAGTGACGGAAATTAGAGGCAAAACAGCCGTTTTAAAAACCCTCAAAGATTACACCCATCTGAAAAACGCGGTTTGGGGCATCACCACGCGCAACCGTGAACAAAACTTTGCAGCGAACTTGCTGATGGACCCAGAGATTGACTTTGTCACCCTGACCGGGCAGGCGGGCACGGGCAAGACGTTGCTGGCACTGGCATCAGGCCTGACGCAGGTGCTGGATGAACGTCGCTATACCGAAATCATTGTCACCCGCGCTACCGTCAGTGTGGGCGAAGACATTGGTTTCTTGCCGGGCACCGAAGAAGAAAAAATGGGCCCCTGGATGGGGGCACTGGACGATACCCTGGAAGTGCTTGGCAAGACCGATACAGCCGCCGGTGAATGGGGACGTGCGGCCACCAATGAGCTGATTCGCAGCCGTATCAAAATCAAGAGCATTAATTTCATGCGTGGGCGCACTTTCTTGAACAAGTACGTGATCATTGATGAAGCCCAAAATTTGACACCCAAACAAATGAAAACCTTGATTACCCGTGCCGGCCCAGGCACCAAGATCATCTGCATGGGGAATATTGCGCAAATCGACACCCCGTATCTAACCGAAGGCTCGTCGGGCTTGACGTATGCCGTGGATAAATTCAAAGGTTGGCCACACAGTGGTCACATCACGTTGGCAAGGGGTGAGCGGTCGCGGCTGGCAGATTTTGCGAGCGAGGTTCTCTAATCAGTTGGGGTCAGAGCACGTCGCTGCGCGAGTGGTCTGACCCGCAAGGTATCAGAAATCACCACTGGCACCTGACGCCAGTGATTCAAACTTGGTGATGTTGTTCATGAACGCCAGCTTGACCACACCGGTCGGGCCGTTACGCTGTTTGGCAATGATGATCTCGGCGACACCCGGTTCTTTGCACGCATCTTTGGTGTAATACTCGTCGCGGTAAATGAACATGATGATGTCAGCATCCTGCTCAATCGCGCCCGACTCA
>JBGSRY010000141.1:0-2411 GCA_041737325.1 Rhodoferax sp.
CGTTCGAGCCCGCCTTGCCGCTGGCCGTGGCCTACAGCGGCGGGGCCGATTCCACGGCGCTGCTGGTGGCCTGTGCGCGGCGCTGGCCGGGGCAAGTGGTCGCGTTTCATGTGCACCACGGGCTGCAAGCGGCAGGTGACGACTTTGAGCACCATTGCAAGCAGGTTTGTGCCACGTTGAATGTGCCCTTGCAGGTGCAAAAAGTTGATGCCCGCCACGCACCTGGCGACAGCCCTGAAGCCACCGCACGCCTCGCACGCTATAAGGCTTTTGAGGCTCTAGCCCTTGAATATGATGGGCTAGAAGCTATTAAAACAATAGCAATTGCGCAGCATGCCGACGACCAGGTCGAAACCTTGCTGTTGGCCCTGAGCCGCGGTGCTGGCCTGCCGGGTTTGAGCGCCATGGCAGCGCAGTGGCAACGCGGTGGCTTGACCTATGTGCGCCCTTTGTTGCAGGTCAGTCGGGACGACATTCGCACCTGGTTGACCGGGCAGGGCGTGTCGTTCATTGAAGACCCGAGCAATGTGGACGAGCGTTTTACACGTAACCGCATCCGCGCCCAAGTGATGCCTGCCTTGCAGACGTGCTTTCCACAATTTCGTGACACCTTTGCCCGCAGCAGTCGCCACGCGGCGCAGGCGCAGGCACTGCTGCATGAAGTGGCTGTGGAAGACCTGGCACGGGTCGGCATCCCTCCCGAGATCAAGGTGTTGCAGACCCTGAGCCCACCGCGGCAGGCCAACCTGCTGCGGTACTGGTTGCGCAGCGCACACCAGGCCACACCCACTGCGGCCCAGTTGGATGAGCTGATGGCGCAGCTGGCGGCCTGCCGTACCCGTGGCCACCAGCTGCATCTGAAGGTGGGGCACGGCTTGTGTGTCAGGCTCGGGAAAACCCTTGCTTGGTACAATCCAAACCTTTCTCCCTAACCCACTTCAAACCCTTTCATGTCTTTGATTGTTCATAAATACGGTGGTACCTCGATGGGCTCTACCGAGCGCATCTCCAACGTTGCCAAGCGCGTCGCCAAATGGGCTCGCGCGGGCCACCAAATGGTGGTCGTGCCCAGTGCCATGAGCGGCGAAACCAACCGCTTGCTGGGTCTGGCCAAAGAACTGGCCCCCAGTGCCAATTTGTCAGACGCGTATTACCGCGAGCTCGACATGCTGGCTGCCACTGGCGAACAGGCCTCCAGCGCCTTGTTGGCCATTGCCTTGCAGGCGCAGGGTCTGGAAGCGGTCAGCTACGCCGGTTGGCAAGTGCCGATTCGCACCAACAGTGCCTACACAAAGGCCCGCATTGAATCCATTGATGACGCACGTGTGCGCGCTGACCTGGCCGCTGGCCGGGTGGTGATCGTGACGGGTTTTCAAGGGCTGGACGATGTCGGCAACATCACCACGCTGGGCCGTGGCGGCTCGGACACCTCCGCTGTGGCGGTGGCCGCAGCCATGAAAGCCGACGAATGCCTGATCTACACCGACGTGGATGGTGTTTACACCACTGACCCGCGCGTGGTGCCCGAAGCCCGCCGCCTGCAAACCGTGAGCTTTGAGGAAATGCTGGAGATGGCCTCCATGGGCTCCAAGGTGCTGCAAATCCGCTCGGTCGAATTTGCCGGCAAATACAAGGTCAAACTGCGTGTGCTGTCAAGCTTCACGCCGTGGGACATCGACATCTTTGAGGAAGCCAAGTCTGGCACCCTGATCACTTTTGAGGAAGACGAACACATGGAGCAAGCCATCGTTTCAGGCATCGCATTCACCCGCGACGAGACCAAAATTTCGGTGTTGGGCGTGCCCGACAAACCCGGCATTGCGTACCAGATTCTGGGGGCCGTGGCCGATGCCAATGTTGAAGTGGACATGATCATCCAGAACATCAGCAAAGATGGCAAGACCGACTTCAGTTTCACGGTGAACCACGGTGACTATGCCAAAACCTTGGAGCTGCTCAAAAACACCGTGTTGCCCAAACTGGGCGCGCAAGAAGTGGTGGGGGACACCAAAATCTCCAAGGTCTCCATTGTTGGCATTGGCATGCGCAGCCACGTCGGCGTGGCCAGCACCATGTTCCGGGTGCTGAGCGAAGAAGGCATCAACATCCAGATGATTTCCACCAGCGAGATCAAGACCTCGGTGGTGATTGACGAGAAGTACATGGAACTGGCTGTGAAGGCGCTGCACAAAGCTTTTGGACTGGATCAGGCCCCGGCCTGATAAATGCGCGCAAGTCGTGACATAATCGCGGCTCTGATTTTCCAGGAAACGTGACCGAGTGGCCGAAGGTGCTCCCCTGCTAAGGGAGTATGGGGTGTAGAGCCTCATCGAGGGTTCGAATCCCTCCGTTTCCGCCAATATAAAAAACCACCTTCGGGTGGTTTTTTTGTGGGCGCTTGAAGTGGTGCC
>JBGSRY010000084.1:0-11402 GCA_041737325.1 Rhodoferax sp.
GACAAGGGCGACTTCATCGCCCTGAACTGCAAGGTCGGCGACCGCGTCCTGTTCGGCAAGTACTCGGGCCAGACCGTCAAGGTCGACGGCGACGAACTGTTGGTGATGAAAGAAGACGACCTGTTCGCTGTTGTAGAAAAATAAAGCTACTGCGCACGTGCCATGCGTCGTTGGGCGGTGCTCGGAATCCTCACGTACAGAAGTACGTTCCGGTTCCTGCGCTCCGTCCGCCTAGCCTGACACGCGCTCGCGACGCTTTCTTTTCCCACAACAAGTCACTTTTTATTTTTGAAATTATTGGAGTCATAACATGGCAGCAAAAGACGTAGTATTTGGCGGCGAAGCCCGCGCACGCATGGTTGAAGGCGTGAACATTTTGGCCAACGCGGTCAAGGTCACCTTGGGCCCCAAGGGTCGCAATGTGGTGCTGGAACGCTCCTTCGGCGCTCCCACCGTGACCAAAGACGGCGTGTCCGTGGCCAAAGAGATTGAACTCAAAGACAAACTGCAAAACATGGGTGCGCAGATGGTCAAGGAAGTGGCTTCCAAGACTTCTGACAACGCCGGTGACGGCACCACCACCGCCACCGTGCTGGCACAAGCCATCGTGCGCGAAGGCATGAAATACGTGACCGCCGGCATGAACCCGATGGACCTGAAACGCGGTATCGACAAGGCTGTGGAAGCGCTGATCGCCCAGCTCAAGGCCGCCTCCAAGCCCACCACCACCTCCAAGGAAATCGCCCAAGTGGGCTCCATTTCCGCCAACTCCGACTCCTCCATTGGTGAAATCATCGCCAACGCGATGGACAAGGTTGGTAAAGAAGGCGTGATCACCGTGGAAGACGGCAAGAGCCTGCAAAACGAACTCGACGTGGTTGAAGGCATGCAGTTTGACCGTGGCTACCTGTCACCCTACTTCATCAACAGCCAGGAAAAACAATCTGCGTTGCTGGACAACCCCTTTGTGCTGCTGTACGACAAGAAGATCAGCAACATCCGTGACCTGCTGCCCACGCTGGAACAAGTCGCCAAGTCGGGCCGTCCGCTGTTGATCATTGCTGAAGATGTCGAAGGCGAAGCCCTGGCCACTTTGGTGGTCAACACCATCCGTGGCATCCTGAAGGTTGTGGCGGTCAAGGCTCCTGGCTTTGGCGACCGTCGCAAGGCCATGCTGGAAGACATCGCCATCCTGACCGGCGGCAAAGTGATTGCCGAAGAAGTTGGCCTGACGCTGGAAAAAGTCACTTTGGCTGATCTGGGTTCTGCCAAGCGCATCGAAGTGGGCAAAGAAAACACCATCATCATCGACGGTGCAGGCCCAGCTGCTGACATCGAAGCCCGCGTGAAGCAAGTGCGCGTGCAAATCGAAGAAGCCACCAGCGACTACGACCGCGAAAAACTGCAAGAACGCGTGGCCAAGCTGGCTGGCGGTGTGACCGTGATCAAGGTTGGCGCTGCCACCGAAGTCGAAATGAAAGAAAAGAAAGCCCGCGTGGAAGACGCGCTGCACGCTACCCGTGCTGCCGTGGAAGAAGGCATTGTGGCTGGCGGCGGTGTGGCACTGTTGCGTGCCAAGCAAGCCGTGGGCACGATCAAGGGCGACAACCACGACCAAGACGCGGGCATCACCCTGGTGATGAAAGCCATTGAAGCACCGCTGCGCGAAATCGTAGCCAACGCCGGTGGCGAAGCCAGCGTGGTGGTCAATGCTGTGATGGCAGGC
Source organism: Rhodoferax sp. (assembly GCA_041737325.1). GTDB lineage: Bacteria > Pseudomonadota > Gammaproteobacteria > Burkholderiales > Burkholderiaceae_C > Rhodoferax. Next base: position 1,727 of record JBGSRY010000084.1, read on the forward strand.
AAGGGCAACTACGGCTTCAACGCCGCCAACGACACCTATGGCGACATGATCGAAATGGGTATCCTGGACCCGACCAAAGTGACCCGCACCGCACTGCAAAACGCAGCCTCGGTGGCCTCTTTGATGTTGACCACTGAATGCATGGTGTCTGAGTCTCCCAAGTCTGAAGCCGCTGGCGGCATGGGCGGTGGCGACATGGGTGGCATGGGCGGTATGGGTGGCATGGGCGGTATGGGCATGTAAAAGCATGCGCAGCGCTTACGACTGCTAACCAACGCAGCCATCAAAAACCCCCTGCAGGACGCATGCCCTGCAGGGGGTTTGCTTTTATATTGATAGCTTTCTGCGCTTATTTCATAAGGGCTAGAGGCCGATTTTGCTTAAAGAATTAATTGAACCGGGTGCTGACTGAAAACATCAACCCGGCAGTCCCCAAAATATTCACCTGGGCTTGCCAGTCGGGCTTGAATTCGTAGGCCACAGCCGGGATCAGCGCCAGCGAAAACCCCCTGAAATTCAGTGGCACTTTGTTCTCATACGGATCACGGTAACCATAGAGCACGCCAGCCGTCCATTTCATCGACAAGTGGTCAATGCCTGCCACCGACTTGTACACCCGGCCCCACGGGTACAGGTACACCGTGGGCTGGCCAAATGAATTGGTAAAAAAAGCAGCGCCGTCCAAACTGCGGTCAGCGTTCTCGCGCTCCAGGCCCACCATCACCACCCGTTTGTGCTCCGGGTCTTCGGAGTAGTGATAAGTCAGGGGACTGAATTGCCAGCGCACCTGCTTGCCCGCAATCCAGTCGGCCATAAAACCAGGGGCTGCAAGCGCTGGCATGGCCAGCTGGGCCACAATTAGCCCGGTGAGTAATCGAATCTTGTTTTTCATGAGTCAGGCGTGGCGCAAGTTGGGTTTGAAATCGAGGTGGCTCTGTGTCGGCATGGGGCTGATGCTGGCGTTGAACGGCTGTGCTTGGATGGGCGAGCAGCAGCGGCAGATCATTTACCGCCCCACCCGCTCTGCGCCACCCGACAGTGCCCACTTGCCCACCGCATGGCAGCATTATCGGCTTGCGCTGTCTGACAACCTTGCGCCAGAGCACGTCATGGTCTGGTGGCTACCGTCTGACACCGCCGCCGCCCCCACGCTCTTGTACCTGCACGGCACTTTTCGCAACCTGGAAGGCAACCTGCACAAAATCAACGCCCTGCACGCGGCGGGCTTCAACGTGCTGGCCGTGGACTACCGTGGCTGGGGCCAAAGCAGCGCCATCACCCCGTCCGAGCACACCATCATGGTTGATGCCCAACTGGCCTGGGCCGAGCTGGTGCGCCGCGAGCCCCGCCCCACGATGCGCGTCATTTACGGCCACTCCATGGGCAGCGGCGTGGCGGTGGACCTGGCCAGCCATCTGGCTTACCCGCAAGACTACGGTGGCCTGATTCTGGAGTCGGCCTTCACCAGCTTTGCCAATGTGGCGCATGAAGCGGGCTGGCTGGCCCGGCTGCTGAACCTGTTCAACCAGGAGCGGTTTGACTCGATCAAAAAAATCGGCCAGGTGCAGGCACCGCTGCTGATGCTGCACGGTGAGCAGGACGACACCATTCCGCTGGTGTTGGGCCAGCGCCTGTTTGCGGCCGCCAACCCGCCCAAACAATGGCGCAGCATCGCCGGTGCGGCGCACAGCAACCTGGACCTGGTCAACCCGCCCCTGTACCAAGCCACGCTGCAGGACTTTGCAGCACGCTACCTGTCAGGCCCCATAACGGCAGCAACTGCGCCTGTAACTGCGCCGCCGATTCAAACCGGATGCCCTGCCAACCGCGCAAGGTGGCGGCATCCACGTTGTGCTGCAGGTCATCAATGAAAACGATCCGGCTCGGCGGCAAGGCGTAGCGGCTTTCCAGCAGTTGGTAAATGTCAGGCTCGGGTTTGATGCAATGCACATCGCCTGAAAAGATGCCCCCATCAAAACACCGCAAAAAATCATGCTGGCGTTCAAGAAAACGGGCGTAGGGACTTGGCATGTTGGAGAGGTAATACAACCCCGCCACGCCGTCTCCGGCCTGGCGGCGTACATGCAGCCGCTGCAACAGCGCCACCGTGTCCGGGATCGGGGTCAGGTGCTCGCCAATGCTGCGCACCAGGTGGTCCAGGGCATCGACGGGCAAGGCAAGGCGACGGGCGATGCGGTCAATGACCGTCTCCATGGTCAGAATGCCGCGGTCAAAGTCGTGCCAGTCGGGATGACCAAATACCTGATGCGAGAGCTGATCCGCCTCATGCTGAGTGGCCACCTGCTCAGGAAAAGCCCGCCACAACAGGCGACCGGGCTGCCAGGTGAACAGCACCGCACCCAAGTCAAAGACGATGTTCACTGCGCCAGGCGCATCAGCAGCCCCGCACTGGAGCCGTCCAGGCCTGTGGTGTCACCCCTGTTCAGACGGGCTTGCACATCCTTGGCCAGCACCTTGCCCAGTTCCACACCCCACTGGTCAAAACTGTTGATGCCCCACACGCTGCCCGACACGAACACGCGGTGCTCTTGCAAGGCAATCAGTGCGCCCAGGCTGGCAGGGCTCAAGTCGTCCAGCAGCAAGAACGTGCTGGGGCGGTTGCCGGTGAAGTGTTTATGCCCGCCTGAATCTTCCTTACCCAGCAACAACGCCTGTGCTTGCGCCACGGCGTTGGCCAGCAGCAGCGTGTGGTGGCCGCCCAGGTTGTGCTTGGGCGTTTTGACGGCCACAAATTCCACCGGCACCACGTCCGTGCCCTGGTGCAGCATCTGAAAGTAAGCGTGCTGGCCGTTGGTGCCGGGCTCACCCCAGACCACCGGTGACGTGGAAAACGGCAAGGCCTGCCCGTGGGCATCCACCCGCTTGCCGTTGCTTTCCATCTCCAGCTGCTGCAGGTAGGCTGGGTAGCGCTTGAGTGCCGCGTGGTAGGGCGCGACCGAGCGGCTGGCAAAGCCGTGAAAGTTGCGGTACCACACGTCCAGCAGCCCCAGTCGCACCGGCAAATTTTGCGCCAAAGGTGCGGTGCGAAAGTGCTCGTCCATGTCATGTGCACCAGCCAAAAATTGCCTGAAACCCTGCGTACCAATGGCAATGGCCAGCGGCAGCCCAATGGCCGACCAGACCGAATACCGCCCCCCCACCCAGTCCCAAAAGCCAAACGTGGTGCTGATGCCAAAGGCATTGGCGGCGGCCACGTTGGTGGTCAATGCCGCAAAGTGGCGCGCAATGTCAGTGCCGCCCTGTGCTTCAAACCAAGCCTTGGCACTGTGCGCGTTGGTCATGGTCTCAATGGTGGTGAAGGTTTTGCTGGCCACCAGAAACAGCGTGTGTTCGGGTTTGACGCGGCGCAGCACGGCCGCCAGTTCGTGTCCGTCCACGTTCGACACAAAGTGAAACCGTTTGCCAGGCAGCACAAATTCATCCAGCGCCAGCACCGCCATTTGCGGCCCCAGGTCAGAGCCGCCAATGCCGATGTTGACCACGTCGGTGATGGTTGCGTCGGCTCGCACCGCTTGCGCATACGCCAGCATGGCCTCCAGTGTGGCGTGCACCTGTGTTAATTCATTCGCTACATTTTTAATAGCTGCATGCGATTGATCCACCTGGGCTAGAGGCGGATTTCTTAACAACCAATGCATCACCTGGCGGTCTTCGGTGGTGTTGATTTTGTCGCCTGCAAACATCGCGTCACGGTGCTGCGCCAGGCCGGTTTGCTGCGCCAGCGCCAGCAGCAGAGACTCGGTGTCGGCATCGATGCGGTTTTTGGACAGGTCAGCAAACACGTGCGGCGCACTTTGGCTGAAGCGCGAAAAACGCTGCGCATCAACGGCAAAAGCCGCACGCACATCCAAGCTGTGCCCGCTGGTCGCAAAGGCCGTCTGCAATTGGCCCCATGCGGGGGTGTGGTCACATCGGGTTCGGGTCATGGCAAATCTCTCTGGCAAGGGCTAAAACAGTGGGGGGTGCGAGCTGGTTCACGCCGCCTGCAGCAGCAGGTCAAGCTTGTGTGCATCGGCACAAAACGCGCGAATGCCTTCGGCCAGTTTTTCGGTGGCCATGGCATCCTGGTTCAGCGCCAGCCGAAAGCCTGCCTCGTCATAGGTCAAGCGTGGCAAGTCCAGTGTGTGCGCCGTTTGTGCATCCAGGGCACGTGGCAGCGGCGTTTTGCTGGCCGCCAACTGCGCCAGCAGCTCGGGGCTGATGGTGAGCAGGTCGCAACCGGCCAGCGCGGTGATCTGACCGATGTTGCGAAAGCTCGCACCCATCACCTCGGTGGCAATGCCAAATTTTTTGTAATAGTTGAAGATTTGCGTCACCGACTGCACGCCAGGGTCTTGCGCGCCCGCGTGGTCGGCCTCCACCCAGGCCGCACCCGCCGTCTTTTTGTACCAGTCGTAAATGCGTCCGACAAACGGCGAGATCAATTGCACCTTGGCCTGGCCGCAGGCCACCGCCTGGCAAAAAGAAAACAGCAGCGTCAGGTTGGTGTGGATGCCTTTGCGCTCCAGCTCGGCAGCGGCCTGAATGCCTTCCCAGGTGGCGGCCACCTTGATCAGCACGCGGTCAATGTGAATGCCCTGCGCCTGGTACAGCTCGATCAGACGCTCGGCACGGGTCACGCTGGCGCTGGTATCAAAGCTCAGGCGTGCGTCCACTTCGGTCGACACCCGCCCGGGCACGATGGACAAAATCTCGCAGCCAAAGCGCACCAGCAAGCGGTCGGTCAGCTCATCCAGGGCACGGCCGCGGTACTGAGCCACGGTGTCATCCAGCAGCGAGCGGTACTCAGGCTTTTGCACCGCCTTCAAAATCAACGACGGGTTGGTGGTGGCATCCTGCGGCTGAAAGGCTTCAATTTGTTTGAAGTCACCGGTGTCAGCGACCACGGTGGTGAATTGTTTGAGGGCATCGAGTTGGTTCATGCCACCATTATGAAACGAGGCTCAGGCCTGCAAATACCACGCGGTTACGGACTCTGACGGTTGGCGATACGCCACAGCAGCACCCTTTTCACCACGATGAGAGGTCATTTCTGATAAACAGAATCGCCTTCAAGCCCTTGTATTTAATGAGTAGACAGCTATTTAATAAATAGCATTCAGAAATGTCAGTCATCCCTCCAGAGATTGCGTTTGATCTGAGCGCATGCGCGACTGACATATCGCGCCAACTGACTGCTGAAGTTAAGGTTTGTAGGATGCCTACCCGTTTGCACTGACCAGCCTGAATTCACGTAATCCTGAGGGTAGGTGTCGTACAAGCCTCGGGGGAGGAAACCGCGGGATGTTCCGTGGCTGTTGGAGTGAGCTACACCGCTATGGGGATTTGAATAGCCAAAGCGTAGTTTGATACCGCAAACAAGCAGACCATTGCAGTCTCTGGTTCACAGCGTTGGAGCTTGTCTGGCATAAAACACCAGAACAGGTGGTGGCGATCAGAGCAAAAACCGCCAGTTTGGCACCATGAGGCAAAGCCGGTCCAAGCCAACTGCGCTGAATGCAAAGTCGGCAAGCGGTTTAACCGTTCAAAAATGAATCGTGAATTCATGACACGCCCTGGTCCTGCGGAGGTGCACGAATGGCGCGCTGACGCATGAGCGTCTGGACAATCACCATAGGCGCACCACAGTGCGAACAAACAAAGTTCGGGCGCACACCGTCATTGGGCACATCAGTCGAATCAGCAGCCGATGTAGCAGTTAATGCCGCAACCGGCGCAACATGCAACAGTTCACGTGCCAGCGCTAAATTGTCTTTGCGCGCGTTGTTGGCGACCAGCCCATAGTGACGAATGCGGTGAAAGCCGCTGGGCAACACATGCAACAAAAACCGTCGCATGAACTCATCAGGCTCCAGCGTCATGGTCTTGTGGCGCGTCTTGCCCGTGGCACGGTAATCCTTCCAGCGAAACGTCACTCCCGTCTCATCCATGGAGATCAGGCGTGAATTGGAGATGGCCACCCGGTGGGTATAACGCGACAAATAGGCCAACACCGCTGCCGGGCCAGCAAACGGGCGCTTGGCATACACCACCCACTCGCACTTGCCCATCGGGCAGAGCCATTTGGCAAAGGTCTTCGCATCAGCCAACTCGGCGTACTCACCAAAGAACGACAACTCCCCGGCGCCATAGGCAGCCCTGAGTTCTTCCAGAAACCGCCTACGAAACAACCTGGAGAGCACCCGTACCGGCAGAAAGAACCCCGGCTTGCAAGCTACCCAACGCTGCCCATCCGGTGACAGGCCACCACCAGGAACAATGCCGTGCACATGCGGGTGGTGTGTCAACGCGGAACCCCAGGTGTGCAGCACCAGCGTCGCGCCAATCTGCGCGCCCAGATGCTTGGGGTCTGCCGCGATGGTGGCCAGAGTTTCAGCGGCCACCTCAAACAACAGCCGGTAGATGACGGCCTTGTTGTAATACGCAATGGCACTGATGGGTGCGGGCAAGGTGAATACCACGTGGTAATAGTCCACCGGCAGCAGTTCAGTCTGGCGTTCTTGCAGCCATCGCTTGGCCGCACTGGCCTGACACTTGGGGCAATGGCGGTTGCGACACGAGTTGTACGAAAGCTGGTCGTGCCCACAGCCTTCGCAGTGCAATGCGTGTCCCCCCAGTGCTGCGGTGCGGCACTGTTCTATGGCCGACATGACTTTGAGTTGACCCAGGCTCAGGTGGCCGCGTTGGCTTTGTCGCCAAGCCGGGCCATGAGTGCGAAAGATGTCGGCAACCTCCAAGGCGAGGTGGCCCATGGCCGTGACCCTATGCCGGTTGGAGGGTCTCCAGCGGACTGACCACCTCACGTAATATTTCGGTGGCCACCTGCGTGTAGAGCGCTGTCGTCTCCAGTTTTTTGTGTCCAAGCAGAACCTGAATGACACGGATGTCGACTTTTTGCTCCAACAAGTGGGTGGCAAAGCTGTGTCTGAGCGTATGCATTGACACGCGCTTGTCGATCTTGGCCGCCTCGGCAGCCGCGTGGATGGCACGGTTCATTTGACGCGTTCCAACCGAATCCATCGGATTGAGTCCGGGAAATAACCAGCCTCCAGGAAGCATATTGCCTTGGGCATGAGCCAGGTGCCACCAACTACGCAAGCGCTCAAGCAGCACAGGCGATAGCATGGCGTAGCGATCCTTGGTGCCTTTGCCATTCTCAATTCGCAGTGTCATGCGTTCACTGTCGATGTCACTGACTTTGAGGGCGACGACTTCGCTGACACGCAGGCCTGTGCCATAGGCCAGCGACAGCGCTGTTTGGTATTTCAATCCCGGTGCAGCAGCGATCAAGCGAGCCACTTCCTCTCGACTCAATACCACTGGCAGGGTGCGTGGCATCTTCACAGGTTGCATCTTTGCCATCAACTCGCCATGATCAAGGGTGACATCAAAGAAGAACTTCAGGCCAGAAATTGTCGCATTGAGGGTGATTGGCGAGGCTCCGTGGTCAACCATATGTAACTGGAACCGTCGCAGTTCTTCAATGGATGCGGTGTCGGGTGAGCGCTTGAGATAGCCTGCCAGTTGTCGCACGGCTCTGATGTAGCCTGCTTGTGTCTTGGGTGCAAACTTGCGCATTCGCATGTCTTCAATCATGCGTTGGCGCAATGGTGATCCGCTGGGGGTTGATGTTTGCATGGCTGTACTCCTGTTGTGAACGAGGCCAATTGCCTCAACTCACAACTTCGACAGGCCTACACCGTTTGATAACCACAATCGCTGATCGAAGGATACCGCGCGAGCGGTTTAGTCCTTAGACCCATTGCGGCTGCACACGACAGTCAGCTTTCCGGTGTACCAATTCAGCGCCGTAAAAAAGCGGTTCCCGGCGAACCACAACGTGCCCAAAGCCGTAATAGCTTCTTCCGATTGACCACCCCGAATGCTGTCATTGATTTCAATTGCACACATCAAGCGTAAACACCAATTTTCGCCAGTAAAAAAGTAACACGATTAGCAAAATTGACGCGTCAACTCATCAAATACAACTCAACCCGATCCGTTGTCCACGTCGCAACGCCTGTGCCAAAAAAGTCAGCATCTTCTGTCCATACCGGGCACCCGATTGTCATGGCGCAGGCCAGCACCGGCCAATCATCGGCATCACGGATCGCAATACGCAGCAATGCCTGTTGTTGAAGCCCAGCATAGAGCTCAAACTCAAGGGGTTGAACAATTGTTTCAAGGGTATCCAACACGGTCATGGCTGGTATTGCGGCTACACCACGCTTGGTCAACAACTCTGGCAAATACTTTCTGGCATCCGTGTAAGCCACGTCGGGTGCGAAGAATTTGACGGATTCAGCGTGCTCGAGCAGCAGCTCGCGCACACGCTTGCCCAAGACTGCCCTGATCAGGATGTTGGCATCCAGAACGATGGCTTTGTGACTCATGCCAGCATGGCCTTGGCATTTTTGGCGGTACGGCCTTGTTTGCGTGCCGCTTTGAACTCGGTAACGACTACCTCGACATCGGTATGTTTGGCTGCAAGCAACTTGTCGAGGGTTTTGCTGGCTTTTTTCAGGGCCGCAATATCGGCCTCAGCCTGACCTTGGGTTGGGATGAAATACCCCACAGTTTGGCCATGACGTGTCAGCGCCACGGGGGTGCTGGCAGCAATGAATTCCGCCATGCCAGCGCGAAACTCCCGAATACCAACTTTTGTAGCTTCCATGATGGTGACCTTTACTTATAAAGACGTTGTGGATTCAAGTGTACACAACTCGCTATCCTGATGAAATTGGTTCTCTTCGATCTGGGGCTCGACAGCAAACCTCTGAAGATTACTTGTCCCCAAGTCGAATCATGAGTCTCCCCATCTTGGAACTCGCCAGTACGCGCGCATTGTTGACACCTGGGTGAGACATATTGGGCTTAACACAGCTGCCTACGGGACTCATTCCATGCGGCGGACAAAGGCATCCCTGATTTACAAGCGAACGAAGAACCTCAGAGCGGTGCAACTGCTGCTTGGTCACACGAAATTGGAGAGCACCGTGCGCTACCTTGGGGTTGAGAGCCATCGGATGCGTGACCCATGTCGGCTACAGAACTGGAAATCGGCATGGCGATTGGCTTTCAAACCAAGTCGGCACCTTTTCCATCACATGCAAGAAAGCCTTTGACGTTTCAAACGCAGTCAGCCATGCTGCAAGCGCGGGCCACGGCTGGCTGGCAAACCAGGATGCATCGGTATGCGCAAACTGGCGCACAAAAGGCGCTATGGCCGCATCGGCCAGACCGAAGTGCGCGCCGTGCAGAAAGCGCTGAGTCACCAGCGCATCATTGAGCTTGTGCAAAAAGACTGCGCCCTGGTCGCGATCGCCCCGACCATCAGGCAGCGCGTAGCGGTTGGGGTATTTGTAGCGGTCAAGATTCGCTTTGAAACGGCTGTCGCACTGGGCGATGAGGGCGAGCGTGGCGCTGAGCTCCTGTTCGGTTGCGGGTAGCCACTGCCACAGATCGTTTTGGCGCAGGGCATACAGCATGATGTCCAGACTTTGCTCCAGAACTACTCCGTTTTGCAACACCAGAACAGGCACCGTGCCTTTGGGCGAAGCCAACAGCAGCGCGGCAGGCTTGCGGGCGAGCACCACCTCGCGCAGCTCGCAGACCATACCGCTGGCCACCAGTGCCAAGCGGGCACGCATGGCGT
>JBGSRY010000063.1:0-1930 GCA_041737325.1 Rhodoferax sp.
GCCAACTTCGTCACCTTTAACCTGAGCGCGGGTCAAGACTTCGCGCACGATCTGTCCGGCCAACTCAGTCGGGGCCATGTCTTTCAAGCTGCCACCATAGGTGCCGATGGCTGAACGGGCTCCGCTCACAATTACAACTTCACGGGTCATGACGTAGTTCCTTTAAAGGTTAAATATTTGCACCGCGCATCTTAGCGGTTACCCCTGACGGAGTGCCTACGCTTGATAGGTGCAAAACGCTATGCAGGTTGCCGTCAAGTCAACTGAAAATAGGACCCGGTCCAAAACTAGAACAGCAAAATTTGATGACCATCAAATTTTCGTGGTTTGGCATGGCTATCATGGGTCTTAACCGACGTGGTTGTTTTACAAGGAGAAAAACATGCAAGTTCAGATTCACACGGATAACCACATTGAAGGCACAGAAGCCATGGGCAAGTGGGTCACCACCAGCATCAAGGATACGTTGGCGCGGTTTGCCGGGCAGATTACCCGGGTTGAAGTTCATTTCAGTGACGAAAACGCGGGCAAAAAGACCAGTCCTGAAAACAAGCAATGCATGCTTGAAGCCCGGATGGAGGGGTTGGCACCACTGGCCGTCAAGCACCATGCGGCCAACCTCAACCAGGCGCTTGATGGGGCTTCAGAAAAACTGGTTCACCTGATTGAAAACACGATCGGACGCAAAACCAAAGGCTGACCCAAACGCTCAAAAAGGTGTGGTGCTGACAAACTGCAAGGTTTGTTGGCTGCGCGGATGCGGCAGTTCAAGCGCGCAGGCGTGCAGCAACAAACGCGGTGTTCTTGCTGCTACCTCGGGATTGGCGTAGAGCCTGTCACCCAGTATGGCGTGGCCGATGGCTTGCAGGTGCACACGCAGCTGATGCGATCGTCCTGTGATGGGCTCGAGTGACAGGCGCGTGGTTTGCTCGGCCAGATTGACCGCAAGCACTTGCCAACGGGTGCTGCTGGGTTTGCCGTGCTGCTGGTCGATCACACGCACGGGGCGATTGTCCCAGTCCAGAGCAATAGGCAGGTCGATCAGTTGCCAGCCTGGGGTGATGGCACTGAGCGTGCCATCCACCACCGCTTCGTAGCGTTTTTGAACGCAGCGTGTGGCAAACGATGCATTCAAAATGCGCTGGGCTTGCAGCCCACGCGCCATCAACATCAATCCAGACGTGGCCATGTCCAACCGATGCACCACCAGGGCATCCGGGTAAAGCTGCTGCACGCGCCGACTCAGGCAGTCTTGTTTGTCCTCACCACGACCGGGCACACTCAAGACTCCACCAGGTTTGTTTAACACCACCAAGGCATCGTCTGCATAAACGACATCCACTTCAGTCAAGGGGCAGCGCCTCGGTCAGAAGTTTGTGCACCGTGCCACATAATTCGTCGACATCATTGGGTTTATGGATCAGTGCCCGTGCACCTGCTGCAAGTGCTTCTTTTTCAATCTCTGGCGTGACATAGCCTGAAGCCAGTGCCACGGGTAAATCAGAGCGCAACGCCATGGCATCACGCAGCAAGTCGACCCCGCTGTAGCCAGGCATGTTGTAGTCGGTGACCAGCAAATCACAGCTGCCAGGATCAATTTGCAAGGCGGCCAAGGCTTGGCGCGGATCCGTGAAAGTGATGACCTGATAGCCCTTGCGTGTCAGCAGTCGTTTGACAAGAAACACCAGGGCTTCATCGTCATCGACGTACATCACACGTTGGCCAAGGCCTGAGGCCATGCCGGGTTCTGCGGGCAACACACTGACGGGGTCAATGGTGCTGTCAGACACGGGAAAATAAAGCGTGAATTCGCTGCCTTGTCCGGGGCTGCTCTTGACCCGAACAGTGCCCATATGAGCGCGCATGATGCCATGCACGACCGATAAACCTAGCCCGGTACCTTGACCGACCGGTTTGGTGGTAAAAAATG
>JBGSRY010000068.1:0-3108 GCA_041737325.1 Rhodoferax sp.
TGGGCTTGAGCTTTTTGTCGCTGCGCACGGTGCGCCATGAGCTGGCCAGCGGCCACCTGGCACTGCTGGACGTGCAAGGCCTGCCGCAGATGAACCAGTGGTATGTGACCCATTTGCGCAGCAAAACGCTGTCACCTGCGGCCAAAGCGTTTAAAAGTTTTCTGCTGGAACAAGGCGGCGCGCTGATGGATACCTGGAGCTGATTCCGTTTGCAATCACGCGTGCCAGGGTGCAAAGCGGCAGACCTTTTCAACGCTTGGATGGGGTTGCGCACAGCAGGGTTTGAACACGGCAAGGCGACTGGGTCAGGTGCATGTGGTTTGGGAGACTAATCGCCCTGCCTCGACGGTGTTGATAGGCGTGTGCATTTTAAGAAAAATAGCTTCTAGCCCTTTTTCTGTTTGCATGAAATGCTATTAAATTTAATTCAAAGGGCTGTCGCCTTTAGACCCGCTGCCGACATCCGACAATCTGAACTACTCGCTCCATTGCGGTCACACATTTTGACCACAGCGGGTAGACGTAACCATACCGGGGATCGCGGTGTTACGGGCGCTGGTGATGCGGCTGAAAAGCATTCTTTCGCCCCGCGTTTGAAACGTGGTTCGTATACGATGGCTCTTGCAGTTACATCACAAGGAATCAAACAATGACAGCTCGGGCATCTCAATCTCTGGATCTAGGAAAACTGACGGTCATTGCGGTAGTTTTCCTGATTCTCGGCATCTGGATTGGCGCGTGGTGGTGGGCATCCTCCCCCTCGTCGTTCATCAAGGGCCTGACCAGTCAGCCACTGGCAGACATTTTCAGCAGCGTCAACGCGCTGTTCGCGGGGCTGGCCTGCGCAGGTGTGCTGATTACAATTTACATCCAGATGCGCGAGCTGACCGTGACTGCCGAAGACTTGAAGACAACAGCCCAGGCCAACACGGCCACTGCCCGTGCCATCAGTGACACTGCAGTGGCCAACGGTGAGATGGCCAGGGCCAGCCTGAAAGTAGCCACTCATTCGGACGAGCGCTCAGTGCTGGATTTATTTCAGGTGTACTGCAGCGACTATTTTCAGGGCGTGAAAGACTCTTCCATGAGCGTTTTGATTCCCTGCGTGGCCAGCAAAGCGTATTTTGATTTCGTGGTGAGCCGGTTTTTTGTCGCAGAGCAACTAATTTTTCCGGAGGACTGCTGGGAGCAGGTCTCGAAGGTCACATACTGCAAGACCTATGAGGAATTCGTCAAGCAGGAGCAGCGTAACCGGTATAAGCTCGACGAGCTGATTAATTTTTTTACCCTGTTGACCGGGCGCGAGAACGCCCGCGAAATTATCCAGCGCTGTGACTTTTCTTATGCTTGGTGGCGGCCGCTGTTCTGGATGATTGCTTCTCAGCAAAAACGTCGTTTTGACGAGCACCCGCGCATCCGCACCTATGCCACTTCGTTATATTTTTTAGAGGTCGTGCGCAAGCTGGACGAGATATATGGCTTTGAGCCGTTCCGTTCCGACGCCGCAATGTGGGATTTCATCGTCAACCATCCCAAGATTCAAAGCTACCAGTTGGACCCTGCACACGGCAATCCGCTTTAGGCAGGCCTAGCGTAAGGGCGCAAACCGGTGAACATGCATCAGACCAAAAAATCTCGGCATCGCGGTGCTTGCCACCTTTTTCAGAAACTCCAGTATCGGTTCGCCAGTCTGTTCGTATAACGAGGCGAATACCGCAATTTCGGCTTGCAGGGTGCGCGACTTTGCGCTGTGAACGCTTTCAGCACCAGAACGATAATGCTGCACAAGCAACGGCGAATGGCAGACCCTCCCTATCGTCACTGACGACAACCGGGGTGGGTACGCATAAACGGCGGCTGACAGATCGGCTATCCATCAATACTGAATAGCTGTATAGCTGTCGGTCGTGACCGACCGCCTTCGCTGCACAGGAGCCGACTACCTCACTACCGCTTGTGACAGCAATGGACACCGTAAGCTACCGGGCATAAATGTTGGTGATGCCCTGGAAATGTCAGTGCAGACTGAAATTTGAATTGCCAACCGCTTCAGGCCGCTACCGAGCGCGCAGACAGGCTCACTTGAAGCCTTTCGCGCATTGCGCGGAAGATGGCAGCCAGGTTATCCATATTGGGATTGCCCGTTGGCGACAACATCCTGTGCAAACTTTTGCTGGGTTTGGCAGTCAGCGTTGCAAGTTGCTCGAAACCGATGGTGGCATTCACAAGGTCACGCAGGATCAGGCGGGCAGTTTCGGGTTCGCCGTTGAGAAACAGTGTCGCAGCCTCGTCCAATAAGGCATGCGCAAATGAAGCATCGCTTTGGACACGCTGGATGACGGTTTCTTTGAAATTTCTGGTTAATGCCATTTCTGTTACCTCTTTTGATACTGGACGTATTGCCAAGCTCCATGCGAAGTTTTGCAACGGTCACCTTGGCTGCAGCTTGCGATGACAGGCTGTCGAACCATTGCTTGTACGGGTTGGATTTATCCTCACGGATGTACTCTTCAACTTTGATCACCATGCTTTATGGTAACACATGTGTTACTTTAAATGCAGGGGGGGTATGAATTCCGAGAGTCCCAAGTAGCGGGCGTGGAAAATAAAAAAACCTCTAGCCCTTTAATAACAAGCGCCAATAGCTATCTAAAACGTAGCCCCCACAAAGCCACGCTCTTCGGCCAGCCACGTCAGCACGGGCACGGTGCCGGGCAACACCGGCGCTACGGTCACGGGCAGGCGCTGCCAGGCAAATGACTGAGCCTCACGCATCTGCAAATCTCCCGACCATTGCCACACTTTGCAAAAATGCAGCCGCACCAGGGCGTGGGGATAGTCCACCAGCTCTTGCCGCCAGGGTTCAACCTGCTGGGCGTGAATGCCGAGTTCTTCAAACAGCTCACGCTGCAAGGCCGGTACAACGGTTTCCCCGGCTTCAAATTTGCCACCGGGAAACTCCCAGTACCCCGCATAAACCTTGCCCAGCGGGCGCGAGGTGAGCAAGAAATCACCATCCTGACGAATCAAGATACCCACGGCCACATCGACCACCGGGCGCTCTGTGCCCCCCTGGCGCGGCTGATCGGGGTCTGCCACCAAGGGGCT
>JBGSRY010000222.1:0-4753 GCA_041737325.1 Rhodoferax sp.
GCCCGGGCGCGAGTTCCCGATGGACGACGACGCGCGCGCGCGCTTCAGAAGCCGCTGGCGCGAGCTGCTGGAGGGTGACCCTACCCGCAGCCGCATTTACAAAGACATCGGACAGGGCATGGCCACGGCCGGCATCGAGTACTACCTGCCGCTGTTTTTTGAGCAAACCGCCACCGTGTTTGACTACCTGGGCGACACCGCCACGGTGGTGTTGCACGGCGATCTGGAGCCCGCTTTCAGCCACTTCTGGCAAGACACGCGCGAGCGTTACCGCCTGGTGCAAGGCGACTCGGAACACCCGGTGCTGCCGCCCGATGCCCTGTTTTTGAGCGCCGAGCAGTTTTACGCCCGCGTCAACCAGCATGCCCAGTTGGCCCTGCGGCCAGCCCTGGCGAAACCCCGACCTCACCCTAGCCCTCTCCCAGGGGGGGAGGGGACTGAATCCAATGCCTTGATCCCTCTCCCCCTGGGAGAGGGCGGGGGTGAGGGTGTTTCGGCTTACGCAGAATTTGAATCACTGCCCACCCTGACCGTGGTGCGTGGTGCGGAAGACCCACTGTCCAGTCTGAAGCACCACATCCGCAACACCCAGCAGCGTGTGCTGGTACTGGCCGAGAGCGATGGCAGGCGTGCCAGCTTGCTGGACTTTTTACACAGCAGCGCGTTTGACCCGCCAGCGTTTGACTCGTTGCAAGAATTTTTGGCCAGCAAGGAACCCATCGGCATCGCCACCAGCAGCCTGGCCACGGGTTTTGGCTGGCTGGAAAGTGGTGTCGACTTTGTCACCGAGACCGAGCTGTTTGCCGCCGGCCCCACCACGCGCAGGCGTAAAAAGCAAGAACAAGTCAGCGATGTCGAGGCGCTGATCCGCGACCTGAGCGAGCTTAAGGTGGGCGACCCGGTGGTACACAGCGCGCACGGCATTGGCCGCTACCGCGGGCTGATCAACCTGGATTTGGGCAACAAATTACCCAATGGCGAACCAGAAATTCAGGAATTTCTGCACCTGGAATATGCCGATCAAGCCACGCTGTATGTGCCGGTGAGCCAGCTGCAACTCATCAGCCGCTACACCGGGGTCAGCCCGGAGGAAGCACCGCTGCACAAACTCGGCAGCGGCCAGTGGGAAAAAGCCAAGCGCAAGGCGGCAGAGCAGGTGCGCGACTCGGCCGCCGAGCTGCTCAACATCTACGCCCGCCGCGCCGCGCGCGAGGGCTACGCCTTCAGGTACAGCGCTGCCGACTACGAAACCTTTGCCAACGACTTTGGCTTTGAAGAAACTGCCGACCAAAAGGCCGCCATCCACGCCGTGATCCAGGACATGATCAGCCCACGCCCGATGGACCGGTTGGTGTGTGGCGACGTGGGTTTTGGCAAGACCGAGGTGGCCTTGCGCGCCGCGTTCATCGCCATCACCGGCGGCAAGCAGGTGGCGTTTCTGGCTCCGACCACGCTGCTGGCCGAGCAGCATTACCAGACCCTGGTAGACCGCTTTGCCAAGTGGCCGGTGAAAGTAGCTGAGATGAGCCGCTTTCGCTCTCAAAAAGAGATCACGTCAGCCTTGAAGGGCGTGGCTGACGGCACGATTGACATTGTGGTGGGCACGCACAAGCTGCTCAGCAAGGACACCCATTTCAAAGACCTGGGCTTGCTGATCATCGACGAGGAACACCGCTTTGGGGTGCGCCACAAAGAGGCCATGAAAGCGCTGCGCGCCGAAGTGGACGTGCTCACGCTCACCGCCACACCCATCCCGCGCACCCTGGGCATGGCACTGGAAGGCCTGCGCGACCTGAGCGTGATTGCCACCGCACCACAACGCCGCCTGGCCATCAAGACCTTTGTGCGCAGTGAAAACAACGGTGTCATCCGCGAGGCGGTGTTGCGCGAACTCAAACGCGGCGGACAGGTTTACTTTTTGCACAACGAGGTCGAAACGATTGAGAACCGCCGCGCCAAGCTGGAAGAGCTGCTGCCCGAGGCCCGCATCAGCGTGGCCCACGGCCAGATGCCTGAGCGCCAGTTGGAGGCGGTGATGCGCGACTTTGTGGCGCAGCGCAGCAACCTGCTGCTGTGCTCCACGATTATTGAGACCGGCATTGACGTGCCCACCGCCAACACCATTGTGATGAGCCGCGCCGACAAGTTTGGCCTGGCCCAGCTGCACCAGTTGCGTGGCCGCGTGGGCCGCAGCCACCACCAGGCCTATGCCTATTTGATGGTGCCGGATTTGCAAGGCCTGACCAAACAGGCGCAGCAGCGGCTGGACGCGATTCAAAGCATGGAAGAACTCGGCAGCGGCTTTTACCTGGCGATGCACGACCTGGAAATTCGCGGCGCGGGCGAGGTGCTGGGCGACAACCAAAGCGGCAACATGCTGGAAGTGGGTTTTCAGCTCTACAACGAGATGCTGAGTGAGGCCGTGCGCTGCCTCAAAGCTGGCAAAGAGCCCGACCTGATGGCACCGCTGCACGCCGCCACCGAGATCAACCTGCACGCCCCGGCCCTGTTGCCCAACGACTTCTGCGGCGATGTACACCTGCGCCTGTCGTTTTACAAAAAACTGGCCACGGCCAAAAACGCCGCACAGATTGACACGCTGATGGAAGAGATCATTGACCGTTTTGGCAAACTGCCGGCGCAGGCGCAAACCCTCATCGACGTACACCGCCTGCGGGTGCTGAGCGAGCCCTATGGTGTGACCAAGGTGGATGCCGCGCCCGGGGTGATCACCATCACCTTCAAGCCGAAGCCGCCGATTGATGCCATGAAGATCATCCAGCTGATCCAGAAAAACAAGCACATCAAGCTGGCGGGCAACGAAAAACTGCGCATCGAACGCGCCCTGCCAGAGCCAAAAGATCGCGCGCAGATGGTGTGCGATGTGCTTCGCAATTTGGGGCAACCAGTGGTCTAATTGGCCTCTAGCCCTTGATATACAAGGGCTAGTCGCTATATTTCTGATACTCTGGCACGAATGTGTGCCAGCGCTTCTTCGACCTGATCGACCAGAATCAGGCACAAGTCACCGGGCTGCAACTGGTTCAATGCGGTGTCAATGGCCAGGAATTCACCGGTGATTTCAGACACCGTTTGCGTGCGCGTGGCTCCTGCCAAACCCTGGCGCAGCAAAGCAATCACTTCACCGTCGGCACGGCCGCGCTGGCATTGGTCCTGGTACAGCACCACCGCGTCAAACGCCTGCCCCAAAATTTGGGTTTGCTGGCGAATGTCCTGGTCACGCCGGTCCCCTGCACCACTGATGACCACGCTGCGCCGTTGCGCTGGCAGGTTGTTGACGGCTTGCACCAGCGCCGACATGGCATCCGGGTTGTGGCCGTAGTCGGCAATCACCGTAGCGCCCTTGTAGGTGAACAGGTTAAAGCGGCCCAACGCGTTGTCACTGTCGTTCTCGAAACTGGCCAATCCGGCACGCACCACGTCCCAATTCAGCCCCAAGGCCCACACTGCCGCCACCGCCGCCATGACGTTTTCGACCTGGAAGCCGATACAGCCATTGCGCGTGATGGGAATCGCCGCAAGCGCCTGTTTGTGTTGAAAAGCCCCTTGCGTGGCCACCAGGAAGCCCTCTTCGACATACACCACCCGGTGTCCCAGCGCCAGATGGGCAGCCAGCACGGGGTGTTGCCGCGACAGGGCAAAAAAGATCACCGAACCGGTGCAGTGTTTGGCCATGTCGGCCACAGCCGGGTCAGCCGCATTGAGCACCGCAAAGCCCTGGTCGGCAATGTTTTTAACAATGACGCGCTTGAGCACCGCCAAGTCTTCCAGCGTGGTGATGTAGTTCAGACCCAAATGGTCGCCCGTGCCAATGTTGGTGACCACAGCCACATCGCAGCGGTCAAAGGCCAGGCCTTCGCGCAACATGCCCCCGCGCGCGGTTTCAAGTACCGCAGCCTCCACATCCGGGTGTTGCAACACATTGCGTGCACTTTTGGGGCCACTGCAGTCACCCGTGTCAAGGCACTGGCCACCCACATAAACCCCATCGGTGTTGGTCATGCCAACACACAAACCGCTGTGCGTGAGCAAGTGCGAAATCAGGCGCACGGTGGTGGTTTTACCATTCGTGCCGGTCACCGCCACCAGCGGAATCCGGCCCTTGCCATGCGCACCAAACATGAACTCGACAATGGCTTCACCAACGGCCCGCCCCTTGCCAAACGACGGTGCAACGTGCATGCGCAAACCTGGTGCGGCATTGACTTCAACCACACCACCGCCAGACACCTCCAACGGATGGTGAATGCTGTCGGTGACCACGTCCACACCGCAAATATCCAGCCCCACCATGCGTGCCGCAGCCACCGCCCGCGCAGCAACTTCCGGGTGCACGTCATCGGTGACATCGGTGGCCGTGCCGCCCGTGCTGAGATTGGCATTGTTACGCAACACCACATGACAGCCTTTGACCGGGATCGAATCCGCCGTAAATCCCTGCGCCTCCAGCCTGGCCAGCGCGATGCTGTCCAGCCGCATCCTGGTCAGCGAGGTGGCATGGCCCGCACCGCGACGCGGGTCGGCATTTACCTGTTCTATCAGTTCGCGCACGCTATGCACGCCGTCACCTATCACCTGCGGCGGTTCGCGGCGCGCCGCCGCGACCAGCTTGTCGCCCACTACCAGCATACGAAAATCGCTGCCCGGCATGAACCGCTCCACAAGCACTTCCGTGCCATATTCAAGCGCCGCCGCATAGGCGATCTCCAGATGTTCGCGCGTCGCGATATTC
>JBGSRY010000235.1:0-5690 GCA_041737325.1 Rhodoferax sp.
TGCCCGGCCAGAACTTTCAGTTTGAGCGGCATGGGTACTTTGTGGCGGATCGGGTGGATCATGTCACTGGTGCCAAGGCGGTGTTTAATTTGGCGGTGGGGTTGCGGGATAGTTGGGGGAAGTAGTTTCCTACGAGATGAACTCAACCATATCGTGAATCACAAGAAACTCATTGATGATGGAGCAAAGGCGCATTTGCCGAAAAGGCAAATTGCGCGGCAGCTCTACTTTCTCTCACCCTCATTTGCATTTGCCGGAAATCTAACATTACAACTTGGTCTATATGAAAAAGTATGTGACTTTTTGCACCTGCCTCTTTCTGCGATCCGCCTCGTAGGATCTGGTCACACGGGATTTAGTCTCGTAAAAAACACACCGTTTGACAAAGAGAAATCAGACCTAGATATCGCAATTGTTGATCAAAGTCTCTATTTAGATTTTTTCGAATTGGCATTTGAAACGACCGATGGCTGGCGAGATGTTTCAAAATTTTCAGGCGCACCATGGATTCAAAGAAAAACAAAGGATGATTTTCTTCGATATCTACGAAAAGGTGTTATCCGTCCAGATATGATGCCTTCTTCACCAAGAAAAGCCGAGTGGGATAATTTCTTTGGCAAACTAGGGAATGATTATCATAGTTTCTGCAATGGTATCAGTGCTGGGATATATGCACGAGAACTCTTTATGGCGGCAAAACAAGAGTCGGCAATCGCTGCCTACTTATCTAATCCAGGAAACCTATGATTAAGTACACAATTCGATCTGTTGCATTGCTCAATGTCGTTAACGACGTAATCGCAAAGCGATTAGTACCTGATGCCTATTTTCAACGCAATCTAGTTTGGCGTGATGTCCATAAAAAAGACTTTATTGAAACAATTTTGCAGGGTTATCCATTTCCACAAATGTTTTTTTCCCGAGGCAAGATCGACATCGAAAGAATGTCTTCAACTTCTTGCATTGTTGACGGTCAACAGCGTACAAACGCAATTCTTGAATTCGTAGAGAACAAGTTTTCTGTGGGGGGACGGTTTTTCAAAGAATTGAAAGACGATGAGAAAAGTACTTTTTTGAAGTATGAAATTGCAGTCGTTGAGCTTGATTTAGATAATGATAGTCCTCATGTTCTTGAAATATTCAAACGCCTAAATAGAACTGCTAACTCTCTTACAACAATAGAAAAGTTAGCATCTGAATATGCGCCTACAGAGTACATGTATGTCGCCCGACTCATTGCAAATGATACGGATCCAACGGAGATACAGGCTGATCTCGATGAAGAAGATTGGAGAATTGACCCCAATCTTCCTGCCGAACTTGTGCAGTGGGCGATTGGAAAAGAGCCGAGTATCTTCGCAAAATTGATTTCAAAACTAGATGTATTTTCAGAACGAGAAATCGCACGGAAGGTGCACTTGATGTATGTTTTAAATATCATGTCGACTTTACTTGGTGGTTTTTTCAATCGAAACGAAAAAACAGGAAGTTTATTGGAGGACTACAAGGATGTATTTCAAAAAAAGGATGAAATATACGATTTAATACACGATGCTCTAGTTTTGGTTGGAAATTTGAACCTCGAAAGTCATACTTTTTGGGCAGCAAAAGCAAACTTTTTTTCATTAATCGTTGGCATTGCGAAGCGGTTGGAGACCGGACAGACATTGAATATTACAGAGACGCGCACAGCACTAATGGCGTTTGCAGCCAATCCAAATGAAGACTACGTTCTTGCCGCTAGAGAGGCTGTTAACAATAAGAAAGAGCGCTTACTAAGGCACCAGCACGTTGCGGCACTGTTAAAAGACTG
Source organism: Rhodoferax sp. (assembly GCA_041737325.1). Taxonomy (GTDB): domain Bacteria; phylum Pseudomonadota; class Gammaproteobacteria; order Burkholderiales; family Burkholderiaceae_C; genus Rhodoferax. Next base: position 1,814 of record JBGSRY010000235.1, read on the forward strand.
ACTTCAATTTGAGCTGCGCACCATCAATGTCCCGCCCCCAAACCATCCAAATCTACCTCCCCGCTGGCGACCCGCGCAGCATGCGGGTGGCTGAGATCACGACACGCATTGTTCGCGTGATCGAAGTCCCGCGTAGCCAGTTGGCCGAATTCCTCAAGCTACCCGAGGCGCAACAGGTGGGTGTCTATTTCTTGATTGGTGAGTTATCAGAGGCAGGTTTGCCGCGCGTGTACATCGGCCAGTCCGGCTGCGTTGGCACGCGGCTGATGCAGCACAACCAGAACAAAGACTTCTGGAACCGGGCGCTGGTGGTGATTTCGCTCACCAACAGCCTGACGCAAACGCATGCGCTGTTTCTGGAATGGTTTGCGATTCAACAGGCCACCCAAGCCGGGCGCTACAGCCTGGAGAATGGCAACGCCGGGGCGAGGCCCCACACGCCTGCGCCGCTGGAGGCGGATTGTTACGAAATTTTCGAGACCGCCGCCACCCTCGTCGCCACGCTGGGTCAGCCGATTTTTGAACCGCTCACTGGCACGACCGGGCGATTGGATGGCAAGCCCCAAGCGCCAGAGCTTTTTTACTGCAAAGGGCCGCAGGCCAACGGCGTGGGTGAATACACCTCCGAGGGCTTCGTGGTTCACAAGGGTTCGACCGCGCGCATCGGCAATGTGGCATCCATTCAAGGCACCTCGCAAGAGCGTTTTCGCCAGCAACTGGTGACGGATGGCGTTTTGGTGCAGCACGGCGAAAGCTACGTTTTTACGCGTGACCACTTGTTTGCCAGCCCCAGCATGGCCGCCATTGCGGTGATGGGTCGCTCGGCCAACGGTTGGCTGGAGTGGAAGACTGAACAAGGTCAGACTTTGGACGGTGCCAAACGTCAGTCTGTCAGCTTGGCGGGCGCTTAGTCGCTATATTTTAAATAGCTGCGTGCGCATATCTAACGAGGGCTAGAGGTTAGTTTTACATAAAAAACGTCTAGGGTATATTCATCACATACAAATACATGCCCTAAAGATCAGCAGGGCGGGAGGAGCGTAATGCAGACAACAAACACAAGCAAGCCCACCTTGGCCCAAGCGGCCACAACACCCCAGGTGCTGAGCGGGCGCATCTTGGAAATTCGCGGTCAGCGAGTTCTTTTGGACTCTGATTTGGCCGATCTCTACGAGGTAGACACCAAACGGCTCAACGAGCAGGTCAAACGCAATGCTGACCGCTTCCCCACAGATTTCATGTTTCAGCTGTCGCCAGACGAATTTTCCGACTTGAAGTCGCAATTTGCGACTTCAAGTTGGGGCGGCAATCGAAAGCTGCCCAATGCGTTTACAGAGCATGGCGCCATCATGGCCGCCAGTGTGCTGAACTCCAGGCGTGCGGTGGAGATGAGTGTTTATGTGGTGCGCGCCTTTGTGCAACTTCGTGAGTTGCTGTCATCGCAAAAGGTGCTCGCCGAGCAACTGGCAAAGCTGGAGCGGCGCATCAGCCATCACGACAACTCTCTGGCCGAAATCATTGATGCCCTGCGCAGCCTGATGGAACGCCCAGCACCTGCAAAGCGGGGCATTGGATTCACCGCCAAATGGGGCACAGACAAGACACCTGCGGCCACCAGCCTGCTGCCAACCGAATCTGCCAATACCAAACGCAAAGCAAAGACCACATGAGCGCAGAAAAGAAACGTTCCCCGCTGGACAGAGAAACACCACTGCGTGCGCCCGGGCAATCGCTAACCGAGCAATTGCAGGATGAGTCGTACGACCACATCATTGCACCCGCGATGCTTGCGTTAATGATGGTCATCATGGCGGGCATGGAGTGGTTTCGCTATTTCAACGCAGCTAAGCCGAACCCAGTTATTTACACGGTGGTCGCTGCCATGGCTGTGTTTTATGCGGCTATCAAGATATGGCGGGCGAAAAAACGTCTGGCACAAATCAAGCTTGGACGCGATGGTGAACGCGCCGTGGCGGAGCGTCTGGAGTGGCTACGGCGGAAGGACTTCGTGGTGTTTCATGATGTTCCCAGCGGCGATGCGAATGTGGACCACGTATTAATTGGACCGCAAGGTGTGTTCACCATAGAAACCAAAACCCATTCCAAGCCCGTGCGTGGTGAATGCAAGGTGACGGTAACAGCAGGCGAAGTTTTCGCCAACGGGCATCGCCTGGAACGCAACCCCGTGCTGCAGGCCAAAGCACAGGCGCGCTGGCTAGGCAACTTTCTGCGCGAAAACCAATTTCAGCCTTTTGTCTGGCCAGTGGTGGTTTTTCCAGGTTGGTTTGTGGAGTCGTTTGACAATGATGCCGAGGGCATTTGGGTGCTGGAGACCAAGGCCCTGGCGAAGTTCATCGAAAACGAGCCTGTGCGGCACTCACTGGACGAAGTCAAGGCCATGGCATCGGCGTTGCGCAGCTACGTTCGGGCGCAGTCCGCCAAGTAGGTTTGCTGCGTTTTTAGTAGCTGCCTGCGCACATTGCGCGAACTGCTCGGCATCGTCATCGCCAACAAGAAACTCATCGAAAGGAGCTGGAATGAACACTTCGCCTAAAGCCGTGCGTTTCGACGACGACAACCTGTGGGTCAGTCTGACCGATGGCCGCACCATCGCCGCGCCGCTTGCCTGGTTTCCACGCCTGCTGCAGGCCACCTCGGCGCAACGCGCCCAAGTTGAGTTGAGCAAAGGCGGTTTGCATTGGGATGCGTTGGATGAGGATATTTCGGTGTCTGGCCTGCTGGCAGGTCGATCAGATTTGTCTCGCACCGGCACACATTTTGCGGTGTAAAAGCCCCTCTTCCTTGGCCAAAATTGATAAAAACCCAAAAAGGGTATGATCAATCCCAATATGGGTATCACTATCAATTCAACCGATTCAACTTCAATTGCAGACGCACTTTTCCCCAAGGTGCGTCAGCGGATATTGGCCGTATTGTTTGGTGCGCCAGACCGCAGCTTTTACGCCAATGAGGTGATTGCGCTGGCCGCTTCCGGTACAGGCGCGGTGCAGCGCGAGCTGGCCAATCTGTCAGCTTCTGGGCTGCTCACCGTCAGCAAGCAAGGCAACCAAAAACATTACCAGGCCAACGCCAGCGCGCCCGTGTTTTCAGAGTTACGCGCTCTGGTGCTCAAAACCATGGGGCTGGCCGATGTGCTGCGCACCGCGCTGAGCCCTTTGGCGGCCCAGATCGACTTTGCTTTTGTGTATGGGTCGGTGGCGCGGCAGCAAGACACCGCTCAGAGCGATGTGGACGTGATGATCGTCAGCACCAGCCTGGGTTATGGCGAGGTGTTTGGTACGCTGGAGAATGCGGCCATGTCGCTCGCCCGCAAGGTCAACCCAACCCTTTACACGCCCTCGGAGTGGGCCAAACGAATGTCGCAAGACAGCGCATTTATCACCCGTGTGGTGCAGCAACCCAAGATTTGGTTGATAGGATGCGAGGAGCAATGCCATGCACCCAGTGCTTGAGAACTTATGTGGCCCCGGCAAGTCGCTGAAAGCGGAAGCACCGGACGCGAATGAGCTTGCCGGATTGATACGCACAGGTCTGGCCCGTCTGCAAGACGCGCGCAACCCAGACTTGGCGCTGGAAAGCCGGTTCGACTTGGCCTACAACGCTGCGCACGCACTGTGTCTGGCGGCGCTGCGGCGCATGGGCTACCGCGCTGGCAACCGCTACATCGTGTTTCAGGTGTTGCCCCACACGTTGGGTTTGGGTCCCGAGGTCTGGCGCGTGCTGGACAAGTGCCACAACACGCGTAACCTGGGTGAATACGAAGGCTTGCTGGACGTGGATGCGCGCCTGGTCACTGACCTGATTACTGCCACCGAGGCGGTGGCTCAATCTATTCGAAAATAGACGAGTGCAACAA
>JBGSRY010000237.1:0-4142 GCA_041737325.1 Rhodoferax sp.
GCCAGGGCGGCGGCCACATGGGTGCGGGCATCCACCGCAGCGCCCGGCCAGGCCAAAAAGCCATCTCCTGGGCACACTTTGCGGCTGTCACTGCGCAGCTGGCCGGTGATGCGTGCGCGCAGCCAGGCCACGGCCAGTTCAGGGGTGTGGAGCGCGGTGCCCATCAGAAACTTTCCTCCACTGCATCGGTGATGACTTGTGGTTTGACCGAGATGTCGGGGGCGATGCCCAGGACTTTCAGGGTTTGCTGCACCGCCTGGCTGAACACCGGGGCGGCGACATCGCCACCGAAATACTGGCCGTTGGTGGGCTCGTCAATCATCACAGCCACCGCAATGCGTGGGGCATCGATGGGGGCCAGGCCGGCAAACACGCCCCGGTATTTTTTGGCGGCATAGCCGCGGCCTTCCTGTTTGTTGGCCGTGCCGGTTTTGCCGCCCACCGAGTAGCCCATGGTTTGCGCCTTTTGCGCCGTGCCGCCGGGGCCTACCACCAGGTGCAGCATGTGGCGCACGTCCAGCGCCACTTTTTGACTGAACACCGGTTGGCCGGCCACCGGCGCGGACACCTTGAGCATGGACAAGGGCACCAGGTCGCCGTTGCGGCCAAAGATGGTGTAGGCATGGGCCAGCTGCATCAGGCTCACCGACAGGCCGTAGCCGTAGCTCATGGTGGCTTGCTCAATCGGCCGCCAGCCTTTATAGGGGCGCAGACGGCCGCTCACCGCACCGGGAAACGGCACTTGGGGCTTTTGGCCAAAACCGACGTTGCTGTACATCTCCCACATCTCGCGCGCGGGCATTTGCAGGGCAATTTTGGCGGTGCCAATGTTGCTTGACTTTTGAATCACCTCATTCACGGTGAGCATCCCATGGGCGTGCGAGTCGCTGATGGTGGCGCTGCCAATGGTGAGCCGCCCGGGCGCGGTTTGCACCGTGCTCTCGGGCGTGACGCGGCCGGTGTTGAGCGCCAGGCCAATCACAAACGGCTTCATGGTCGAGCCGGGCTCAAAGCTGTCGGTGAGGGTGCGGTTGCGCAGCTGCTCACCGCTGAGGTTTTGCCGTTTGCCTGGCGTGTAACTGGGGTAGTTGGCCAGTGCCAGCACTTCGCCGGTTTGCACGTCCAGCACCACAATGCCACCGGCCTTGGCCTTGTGTTTCAACACGGCTTCTTTCAGCGACTGGTAGGCAAAAAACTGCACCTTGCTGTCCAGGCTGAGTTGCAGGTCACGCCCATCGACCGGGGCAATTTGTTCGCGCATGTCTTCCACCACGCGCCCCATGCGGTCTTTGATGACGCGCCGCGAACCACTGCGCCCACCCAGCTCTTTGTTGAAGGCCAGTTCAATGCCTTCTTGCCCCAGGTCTTCAACATTGGTGAAACCGACCACGTGGGCAGCGGACTCCCCTTCGGGGTATTGGCGTTTGTATTCCTTGCGCTCGTAAATGCCTTTGATGCCCAGCGCCAGCACCGCTTTGCCAACCGATTCATCGACCTGACGGCGCAGCCAGACAAAAGTTTTGTCTTCATCTTCAAGTTTTTTGTTCAGCTCTGCCAGCGGCATGCCGAGCAGTTTGGCCAGTTGCCTGAGCGTTTCTGGCTCACGCGGTACGTCTTCTGGAATGGCCCAGATGCTGGGTACCGGAATGCTGGATGCCAGCACCACGCCGTTGCGGTCCAGAATGCGGCCGCGGTTGGCGGGCAGCGCCAGGGTGCGGGCAAAACGCACTTCGCCCTGGTGTTGAAAAAAATCGTTCTCAATCACCTGGATGTAGACCGCGCGCCCGACCAGACCCGCAAACCCCACGGCAATGGCGGCCACAATGAACTTGCTGCGCCAAACCGGGGTTGGGCTGGCCAGCAACGGGCTGGAGGTGTAGGCAATGCTGCGGCTCATGGCTGTTGCCCCGATGCAGCCGTGGCAGGCTTGTAAGTCACATAGGTGGTCAAGCCGGGTGTGGCGGTGTGCATCTGCAGCTGGGTGCGCGCCAATTGCGCCACCCGTGCCGAAGTGGCCTGGGCCCGCTTTTCAACCTGCAAGCGCTCGTTGTCAGCGCTCAGGCGATGGGCTTGTGCCTTGGCCCGGTCCAGATCGGCATACAGGCGGCGTGACTCGTACTGCACATTGACCAGGTACAAAGCGCTGAGCACCACCCCGAGCACCAACACCAGATTGAGTCGCATCATGCCTGCACCTCTGCTGCGCTGGCGTGGGTGCGTTCGGCCACGCGCATGATGGCGCTGCGTGCGCGTGGGTTGGCGGCAATTTCAGCCTCACTGGGTTTGACGCGCCCCAAGGCCTTGAATTGCATCACGTGCGGTGCGGCAAACGGAGCCCGGCGGTCAAACACTTCCTTGGTGTGTTTTGCAATGAATTGTTTGACGATGCGGTCTTCGAGCGAGTGAAAGCTGATCACCACCAGCCGGCCGCCCGGTTGCAACACCTGCAGCGAAGCCGCTAGCGCCTGTTGCAGCTCTTCAAGCTCGGCGTTGATGAAAATCCGAAAAGCCTGAAATGTGCGCGTTGCAGGATCCTTGCCCGGCTCGCGGGTTTTGACCGTGTCAGCCACGAGCTGGGCCAGTTCAGCGGTGGTTGAAAAGGGGCCCCGAGTCTGTCGGCGCGCAACAATCGCCTTTGCAATGGGGCCAGCAAACCGTTCTTCGCCATAGTCACGTATCACCTCCGTTAGGGTATCCACTTCTGCACTGGCCAACCACTCGGCCACGCTGATACCCCGGGTGGTGTCCATGCGCATGTCAAGGGGGCCATTCGATCTAAAACTGAAACCGCGCGCCGGGTTGTCCACTTGGGGGGAACTGATGCCCAGGTCGAGCAGTACGCCGGCCACGCTGGCGCGAGGCAACTCGCCCAAATGGCTGAAGCCCTCGTGGCGGATGGAAAAACGCGGGTCGCGGATGGTGGCGGCCTCGGTCAGCGCGTCGGGGTCTTTGTCAAAGGCGATCAGGCGGGCCGCTGCGCCCAGGCGCGACAAAATCAAACGGCTGTGACCCCCGCGGCCAAACGTGGCATCCACATAGGTTGGGGCAGCGCTTGAAGCCGACTCAGGCGTGTCTGAACCGAGCAAAGCGTCGACTGCTTCACCCAATAAAACGGTGGTGTGTGTCCATGGGGTTTGCACCGCTGGCCTTCAGAAAGAAAAGTCTTTGAAGACATCGGGCATGTTGCCCTGCATGGCCTTGGCCTCTTGCGCGTCGTAGGTGGCTTTGTCCCACAACTCGAAGAAGCTGCCCATGCCCAGCAGCACCGATTCTTTGGAGATACCGGCGGCGGCCCGCAACTCGGGCGAGATCAGCACCCGACCGGTGGCATCCAGCTCCACATCCATGGCATTGCCCAGGAAAATCCGCTTCCACCATTGGGCATCCATGGGCAAGGCGGCAATGCGCTCCCGAAATTTTTCCCACTCGGGGCGCGGAAAGATCATCAGGCAGCCGTGCGGGTGTTTGGTGATGGTCAACAGCCCCGCTGCGGTGGCGCTCAGCACGTCACGATGCCGGGTTGGCACGGAAAGCCGACCTTTGGCATCAAGACTGAGTGAGGAAGCCCCTTGGAACACGTGTGCGAACCCTTGAACGATGAATGAAGCTGAAACAGGTGGTTGAAAAGCACAATTCACCACAAAATTGCACTTTTTTGCACTGTATCAGCAAAATCATGTGCCGCAAACCTGTTTACAACATTTTTTTACAATGAAATCAAGGACTTAGACGTGTTTTTTAATCTTGAGAAGATTAAAAGTCGTTCTAAATTAAGCACTTAGAGAGGGGTATGAAAGTGATGTCTGAGGATTTTTGAAACGGATAGGGTTCACAAAGATACTTGGATGCAAATTTCTTGTGCGATTGGGCCTATGGCCCGTTAAGCCTTCTTTGACACATCACTTTATAAAATTTGATAGCTGCTCATGCTTGATACAAAAGGGCTAGAGGTATTTTTGCCTTAAAACTCTCACGGCTACCAACACGGCTCAGGTAGGGTGATTGGGTCAGGTGACCGGGCTTTGGAACCAAAGGCGTGCGCACAAGAAGCTGGTGTCCAAGTATCTGCGCCCCGCGCGTGTTTTGGTTCCAAAACCGCATGCACCTGACCCGGTCGCCCTGCCGGGTGAAGAAGCGCGATG
>JBGSRY010000262.1:0-2210 GCA_041737325.1 Rhodoferax sp.
TCGGAGCGACAAGCGATCAACTGCTGGGTCAAGGCAAGGGTAGGGGTCATGGGGGCAGTCAATGGGTCACGTCCAGCGTGATTTCGGTAAAGGTCGGCTGATCGTCTGATTCAGCTGGCGGCGGGGGGGCGGCTTTTTTGAGCGAGGCAGCAAAATCGTTTTGCATGCGCCACATCAGGTTGGTGGGCGAATCGGCATGGGCCAAGCCTTCCTGGCGGTCTACCATGCCCGCGGTGATGAGGCGGGCAATGTCGGCTTCAAAGGTCTGGCTGCCTTCGGCAATGGATTTTTCCATGGCTTCATGAACCGCAGAAAAATCACCTTTTTCAATCATCTCAGCAACCAGCTTGGTGTTGAGCAGAATTTCAACCGCCGGGGTACGGGTCTGGGCAATGGTGCGCAGCAGGCGTTGTGACACGATGGCTTTCAGTGACGAAGCCAAGTCGCCCAGCAAGGTCATGCGCACTTCCACCGGGTAAAAGCTCAAGATGCGGTTAAGCGCCTGGTAACTGTTGTTGGCGTGCATGGTGGCCAGGCACAGGTGGCCGGTTTGGGCGTAGGCAATGGCCGAGCTCATGGTTTCACGGTCGCGGATTTCGCCAATGAAAATCACGTCCGGGGCTTGACGCAGGGCGTTTTTTAGCGCCAATTGCGTGGACTGGGTGTCGGTGCCGACCTCGCGCTGGTTCACCACCGAACGTTTGTTTTTGAACAAAAATTCGATCGGGTCTTCAATCGTCAGGATGTGGCCTGTCATGTTGGTGTTGCGGTGGTCAATCATGGAAGCCAGCGTGGTGCTTTTGCCTGCGCCCGTGGCACCCACCATCAACACCAGACCGCGTTTTTCGAGCATCAGGTTGGCCAGACTGGTCGGCAAGGCCAAGGTGCTTAGGGCCGGGATTTCGTTGGTGATGTAGCGGATCACAGCTGCAATGCTGCCACGCTGGCGCATGGCGCTGATGCGAAAGCGCCCCACCCCTGACATCGACAGCCCCATGTTGAGTTCGTTGAGCTCTAGCAATTCTTCAATGCGCTCGGGCGGCAAGACTTCACGCAGCATGGTCAGTGGCGCATCAGGCGGCAGCACCTGGCTGTTGATGGGCACGCACAAGCCATTGATGCGGATCATGGCCGGTGACTGCGACGACAGGTACACGTCAGAGGCGTGTTTGTCGGACATCAACCGCAGAATTCGATCCATGGTGCCCTTGGGGAGTGCAGGCGTGGTTGGCATAAATCTTCTCCAGTGGATTGAACAATGCAGCGCAGGTGGGTGAGTCTACCCAGCCCGTCAGTCACGCAGCAAATCGTTCAAACTGGTCTTGGCGCGGGTTTGCGCGTCGACGTGTTTGACGATGATGGCCGCATACAGGCTGTATTTGCCACCGTCTTTGGGCAGGTTGCCACTGATCACCACCGAGCCAGCCGGGATGCGGCCATAACTGACGGTGTCTGTGGCTCGGTCATAAATCGGGGTGCTTTGGCCAATGTAGACGCCCATGGAGATGACCGAGTTTTCTTCCACGATGACCCCTTCCACGATCTCGGAACGCGCACCGATGAAGCAGTTGTCCTCGATGATGGTGGGGTTGGCCTGCATCGGTTCCAGCACGCCACCAATGCCGACACCGCCGCTCAGGTGCACGTTTTTGCCAATCTGGGCGCAAGAGCCCACAGCCGCCCAGGTGTCCACCATGGTGCCTTCGTCGACAAACGCGCCAATGTTGACAAACGAGGGCATCAAAATCACGCCCTTGGCCAGGTAGCTGCCACGGCGCGCCACAGCTGGCGGCACGATGCGCACGCCGGTGGCTTGCAGGCCAGAGGCCGTCATGTGGGCGAATTTGGTGGGCACTTTGTCGTAAAAAGCCAGGTCGCCAGCGTGCATGATGGCGTTGTCGCTCAGGCGAAAGCTCAGCAGCACGGCTTTTTTGATCCACTGGTGGGTGGTCCATTGACCCACACCGGTACGGGTGGCAACGCGCAGCTCGCCAGCATTCAAGCCACTGATGACATGCTCCACCGCATCGACCACCTCTTTGGGTGCGGAGGTGGCAGACAGGTTGGCACGGTTGTCCCAGGCGGCATCAAGAATGGTTTGCAGTTGTTGTGTCATAAAAAAATGGAAGGTAATTTCAGTAGAAGAAGAATGATAGGACGGTAAGTTCAGGAGCGTCTAGCGCAGCGGTCGGTTTTGGCGGCCGACGATT
>JBGSRY010000266.1:0-8475 GCA_041737325.1 Rhodoferax sp.
GCAGCAACACAAACACCAGCTCGTTGCTGGCAAAACCAGCCACGGCCGTGATGGCAAAGCGTCCCAGGCTGGTGGCCACGCTGGTGCCGGCATCCTTGAAGCTGAGCAAGCGGTGTCCGGCAAAGCTGACGCCGAACGCAACCCCAAACCCCAGCGCATTGGCCAGCTCCGGCCACATCTGTGTTTGCGCCCATGCGAACACGCCCATGTGGGTTGCCGCCGCTGCGCCGCCCACAGCCAAAAACCAGAACGTGGAGGCACTCACGCGGTGCGCGGGTCGCAGGTCGCGTTCAAGGTCTGGGGCAGACCTTGTCCGACGCGCTCGCTCAGCAGGTAGTTGGGGCGTTGTTTGACCTCTTCATAAATGCGCCCCACATACTCCGCCAAAATGCCAATCGACAGCAGCTGAATGCCGCTGAAAAACATCATGCCCACCACAATCGTGGCATAGCCTGGCACCGCAATGCCGGTGATGAAATATTCGCCCACCACCCAGGCTCCATAACCCAGTGCGATCATCGACAGCATGAACCCGGTGACGGTCAGGGCGCGCAGCGGTGCAATCGAAAACGCCAGGATGCCGGTGAAGGCCAGTGACAGCGACCCCATCAGGCCAAAGTTGCTTTGGCCGTCGGTGCGTGGCAAGGGGTCGTAGTCGATGGCGGTGCTGCGGAACCCCACCCAGGCGTACAACCCCTTCATGAAGCGGTTGCGCTCGGGCAGGCGTTTCAGGGCTTGCACCACCTTGCGGTCCATCAGCCGGAAGTCGCCGGCGTTGGGCGGAATTTTGACGCGGTTGCCCAGGTTCACCAGTTTGTAAAACCAGCCGGTGAGTTTGATTTGCAGGCTTGATTGGTCATGGCGCGTGCGCCGCACGGCGTAGACCACGTCCAGGCCTTGCTGCCACAACGCCAGCATGTCAGGAATGAGGGCCACCGGGTGCTGACCGTCGCCGTCCATCAGCACCACCACATCGCCTTGCGCGGCCTCCAACCCGGCGGTGAGCGCCGGTTCTTTGCCAAAGTTGCGCGACAGTTTCAGGTAGACCAGTTCCGGGTGCGTGGCGCACAGTGCGTGCATCACCGCCGCCGTGTCGTCACGGCTGCCGTCGTCCACCACAATCAATTCCACCTGGCGGCTCAAACGCTGCAAGGTGGACAAGATCATGGGCAGCAAGGCGGTGAGATTGCGGGCCTCGTTGTAGGCCGGAATCACACAAGAAAGCGATGGGGACAGGTGTTGGCGTGTCTGCATGGGCTGCATCATGCCAAAAGAAAACCCCGCGCGGACAAACCGGCGGGGTTTTTTTACTGACTTTTGGAAGAAAGGGATCAGCCCTTGTTGCTCAGGCAGTCTTTCATGAAGGCCTTGCGGTCAGCGCCTTTGAGCTTTTTGTCACCAGCGTCCTTGTTGCAAGTTTTCATTTTTTCTTGCTGGGCGGTCTTTTTGTCCGAAGCTGCGGCTGCGGGCTTGGCGCTCAGGCATTCCTTCATGAAGGCCTTGCGTTCATCGCCTTTTTTATCGGCGGCATCTTTGTTACAGGTGGCCATTTTGCCCTGTTGGGCAGTCTTGGCGGCGGGGGCTGCAGGTGCTGCAGGTGCCGAAGCGCCAGCTGCGTAGGCAGAACCGAAAGACAAAGACAGGCTCAAACCCAGAAGAGTCAACAATTGCTTCATACAAGTTCCTTCAAGAAAAAAAGGTTGGACACAAAAAATCCCGGTCGGGATTGCATCATAGAACGTGGCCTGTGGCCATCTGGTTGACGACCACGCGCAACTTTGTCCCATGTCGGTCGCACACGGCAGCCCCGTAAAATCAGCGCATGTTGACCGTTAAAACCGAACTTTTAGAAGCCCTGCGCGCTGCGCTGGAGCATTTGCAACCGGGCGCGGGGGCTAAAGCGGCGTTTGAATCGCCCAAAGTGGCATCCCTGGGGGACTGGGCCACCACGGCGGCGATGCAATTGGCCAAACCCCTCCAGCAGAACCCGCGCCAATTGGCCCAAACCCTGTGTGACACCTTGCGCGCCACACCGGCTTACCAGCAATGGGTCGAGGTGTTGGACATTGCCGGCCCCGGCTTCATCAACATCAAGCTCAAAGCCGCTGCCAAGCAACAGGTGGTGCGCAGCGTATTGGCGCAAACCACGGCGTATGGCACCCAGACCAGCAACGGCAAACGCATGCTGGTGGAGTTTGTCTCGGCCAACCCCACCGGCCCCCTGCATGTGGGGCATGGCCGCCAGGCGGCGCTGGGTGATGCCCTCTGCAACCTGTTCGCCACCCAAGGCTGGCAGGTGTGGCGCGAGTTTTATTACAACGATGCCGGTGTGCAGATTGGCACCCTGGCCACCAGTACCCAACTGCGTGCGCAGGGGTTCAAGCCGGGCGATGCCTGCTGGCCCACCGACCCCGACAACCCGGTCAGCAAAAATTTTTACAACGGTGATTACATTGCCGACATCGCCACCGACTTCCTGGCACAAAAAACTGTGCAGTCCGACGACCGCAGCTTCACCGCTTCGGGCGATGCGGCTGACCTGGACAGCATTCGCCAGTTTGCCGTGGCTTACTTGCGCCACGAGCAAGACCTGGACTTGCAGGCTTTTGCCGTCAAGTTTGACAACTATTATTTGGAGAGCAGCCTGTACACCAGTGGCAAAGTCGATGCCACGGTGCAGCGCCTGGTGCAAGCCGGAAAAACCTACGAGCAAGACGGCGCGCTGTGGCTCAAATCCACCGACTACGGTGACGACAAAGACCGCGTGATGCGCAAGCAAGACGGCACCTACACCTACTTTGTGCCCGACGTGGCCTACCACATCACCAAGTGGGAGCGCGGCTTTGGCAAGGTCATCAACATCCAGGGCACCGACCACCATGGCACCATCGCCCGCGTGCGTGCCGGGCTGCAGGCGGCCAACGTCGGTATTCCGCAGGGGTTCCCAGACTACGTGCTGCACACCATGGTGCGTGTGGTGCGCGGCGGGCAAGAGGTCAAGATCAGCAAGCGTGCGGGCAGTTATGTCACGCTGCGCGACCTGATCGAGTGGACCAGCAAAGACGCGGTCCGTTTCTTTTTGCTCAGCCGCAAACCCGATACCGAGTACACCTTTGACGTGGATTTGGCGGTGGCCAAAAACAACGACAACCCGGTCTACTACGTGCAATACGCCCATGCCCGCATCTGCTCGGTGCTGGCGGCGTGGGGGGGCGACCGCCAGACTTTGTCGGCGGTGGATTTGAGTGCGTTGCAAAGTCCGCAAGCCCAGGCGCTGATGTTGTTGCTGGCCAAATACCCCGACATGCTGAGCGCCGCCGCTGAAGGTTTTGCGCCGCATGATGTGACGTTTTACCTGCGTGAATTGGCCGCCTGCTACCACAGCTATTACGATGCCGAGCGCATCCTGGTGGAGGACGAAGTCATCAAACTGGCGCGTCTGGCGCTGGTGGCGGCTACGGCACAGGTGCTGGCCAACGGGCTAGCGGTGCTGGGTGTGAGCGCCCCGCAAAAGATGTAATGCCATGATTTGAGAACGGACGCATATGAAAAAAATGACCAAGGGAGATGCAATGAACCTGCACAGCATGAAACAGCAACACGGCGGAACTTTCATTGGATTTGTGGCCGGTTTGGTGGTGGGGCTCGGCACGGCGCTGGCCGTGGCGGTGTATGTCACCAAAGTGCCGGTACCGTTTTTGGATCGGGGCGTGGGGCGGCCTGCAGACCAGGAGGCCACTGAACAGAAGAAAAACAAGGACTGGGACCCCAACGCCCCGCTGTATGGCAAAAACCCGGTCAAACCGCCGCTGGCGGGTGAGGTGACGTTGCCGGCCTCGGCACCAGCCAAGCCCGAACTCAAACCTGCGGTGACGGCCGACCCGCTGGGCGACTTGGCCAAGGCACGTGCGGCAGGCAAGGTGGTGCAACCCGCCGCCGCCGAGCCGTTTTATTATTTTGTCCAGGTGGGCGCGTTCCGCACCACGGACGATGCCGAGAGCCAACGCGCCAAATTGTCACTGGCAGGCATCGAGACCAAAGTGTCTGAGCGCGAGCAGGCCGGGCGCACGGTGTATCGGGTGCGTACCGGGCCTTATGAGACGCGTGACGAGGCCGACAAAGCCAAGGCCAAGCTCGACGGCCTGGGGCTGGAGACCGCCCTGGTGCGCGTGCAGCGTTGAACTTTTCTGCGGCGACCGCCTCCGACAGGCTTAACTTTTTATTCTCTGGAGATTTGAACCATGCAACGACGTGATGTATTGACAGGGGTGGGGTCGGTGGCTGCCAGTGCGGCGCTGCTCGCGCCTTCATGGGGACTGGCGCAAGCCAATGCCTTTAAAGAAGGTTCCGATTTTGTCCGGCTTGGCCAGGCGGCTCCGGTGGAAGCACCCACTGGAAAAGTCGAAGTGGTGGAGTTCTTTTGGTACAACTGCCCGCATTGCAACGCTTTTGAACCGACGCTTTCGAACTGGGTTAAAAAACTGCCCAAAGAGGTGGCTTTCCGGCGCGTGCCGATTGCCTTCCGTGACGACTTTGTACCGCAGCAACGCCTGTTCTACGCGCTGGAAGCCATGGGGCTGGTGGACAGGCTGCATGCCAAGGTGTTTGCTGCCGTGCACGTTGAAAAACAAAACCTGAGCAAAACCGAGGCCATCATCGACTGGGTGGCCAAGCAAGGGGTGGACAAAGCCAAATTTGTCGAGCAGTTCAACTCCTTCACCGTTGCCACCAAAGCCACCCGTGCCAAGCAGTTGCAAAACGCCTACCGGGTCGAGGGCGTGCCGGCCCTGGGGGTCGCTGGGCGCTACTACACCGATGGTGACTTGACCAAAAACATGGAACGCGCCCTGCAAGTGGTTGATTTTTTGGTGGCGCAAGCGCGCAGTGGGCGTTAACGGGTCGCTTGAACCCGGTGTCGGTGGGCCTTGGCTGGCTACAATGCGCCACCCCTTTAATGCAAGTTTCGTGCCTTTATGAAAACTCCTCTTGTCCCGTGGCTTGTGCTCAGTGCGTTGGTCTTGTCTGTGCTCGGCGTGCGGGCTGAAAAAGCCGACCGCGACAAACCCATGAACGTCGAGGCCGATGCCTTGCGTTATGACGACCTCAAGCAAACCAGTGTGTTCACGGGCAACGTGGTGCTGACCAAAGGCACCATCCTGATCAAAGGTGGCAAGGTGGAGGTGCATCAAGACCCGCAGGGCAACCAATTTGGCCTGGTCACGGCGGTGCCAGGGCAACTGGCTTTTTTTCGCCAAAAGCGTGAGGGGCTGGATGAATTCATCGAGGGTGAGGGCGAACTGATTGACTACGATGGCCGTGCCGACACTGTCAAATTCATCACCAAAGCCCAATTGCGTCGCTACCGTGGCAGTGTGCTGGGCGACGAATTCAACGGTGGCGTGATTGTGTACAACAACACCACCGAGGTCTTTACCCTGGACGGTGCGCCGGTGGCCGGTGTCAGTGGCACGGCAGGCCGACCCGGGGCCCCGGCCGGACGGGTGCGGGCCATGCTGACACCGCAAAAAGAAGCGGCGGCCTCAGCTCCGGCGGCCGCGCTGCTGCCCAGCACCCAACTGGGTGAGGGCAAGCGTTGATGGAGGCGCACACCGCAGCCGCTGCGGCCACCGTCACAGCCAACGTGAGTTGTCTGGAGGCGCACCACCTGCAAAAGTTTTACGGCAGCCGCAAGGCAGTCAAAGACGTGTCGCTGCGGGTGCGCAAGGGTGAAGTGGTGGGCCTGTTGGGGCCCAACGGCGCGGGCAAGACCACCTCGTTTTACATGATTGTGGGCTTGGTGCGCGCCAGCGCGGGCGACATCACCATTGACGGCCAGTCGATCGAGCACATGCCGATTCACCGCCGCTCCCGCCTGGGCTTGAGTTACCTGCCGCAAGAAGCCTCGATTTTTCGCAAGCTCAATGTGGAAGACAACGTGCGCGCGGTGCTGGAGTTGCAGCTCGATGTCCGCGGCAAGCCGCTGGGTCAAACCGAGATTGAGCTGCGCCTGACCCAGTTGTTGCAAGACTTGCGGGTCGACCATTTGCGTGAGTCCAGTGCCTTGTCACTCTCTGGGGGCGAACGCCGCCGCGTCGAAATTGCCCGCGCCCTGGCCACCCAACCGCGGTTCATTTTGCTGGACGAACCCTTTGCCGGCATTGACCCGATTGCCGTGATTGAAATCCAGCGCATCATCAATTTCCTGAAAACCCGTGGCATTGGCGTGCTCATCACCGACCACAACGTGCGCGAAACCCTGGGCATTTGCGACCACGCCTACATCATCAGCGACGGCAGCGTGCTGGCGCAAGGCACGCCCGCCGAGATCATCGACAACGTGGAGGTGCGCCGGG
Source organism: Rhodoferax sp. (assembly GCA_041737325.1). Lineage (GTDB taxonomy): Bacteria > Pseudomonadota > Gammaproteobacteria > Burkholderiales > Burkholderiaceae_C > Rhodoferax. The sequence goes on from JBGSRY010000266.1 coordinate 6,354, forward strand.
TGTATTTGGGCGAACACTTCAGAATGTAATGCGCCAAGGTCTTTCGCTTCGCACCTCGCAGCATCTGGCGCTCACGCCGCAGTTACAGCAGTCGATTCGGCTGCTGCAACTCTCCACGCTGGAGCTCAGCGGCGAAGTCAACCAGATGCTCGACGACAACCCGTTTTTAGAGCGTGCGGTGGAAGAGGCTGAGCGCGAATCGTTTGGTCTGACGCAGGCTGATGCCGCCATCAGTCCAGACCAACGTGAGCAAGAGAGTGCTCTATATTCTGTAGCTAAAGAGTCATATTCTTCGGGGGCTAAAGCAGAAATTATCTCAGAAGAAAATGCAGCCACGGTCGACGATGGCCCAAGCTGGGACGGTGACGGCACAGCCAGTTTTGGCCCCGATGACGGCGAATGGGGTGGCGAGGCCCCGGCTCGTGGCAACAACCTCAGCAGCGACGACGACCTGGATGCCACCGAGCTGGCGCGCAACCACGAATCGCTGCAAAGTTTTTTGCATCGCCAAGCCCTGGGCTTGCGCCTGGGTGCGGAAGACCAGGCCGCCTTGCGGTTTTTGATTGAATCGCTCAATGACGATGGCTATCTGGAAGACGACCTGGCAGACCTGGCGCGTGGTCTGGCGGGTGACGATGCCGATCAACTGGACGAGTTGCTGCACCACTTCACCGTGGCCTTGCATCTGTTGCACACCCTGGAGCCGGTCGGGGTCGGTGCGCACAACCTGGCCGAGTGCCTGAGCTTGCAGCTGAAAGCCTTGCAAGGTCGTCCTGAATTCGCGCCCGATATCGTCCAGGTGGGCTTGTGCCTGTGCGCCCAGCCCATGGACTTGCTGGCCCGGCGTGACATCAAACGCCTGATGCCCCTGTGCCAAGCCACCGAGCCCCAGGTGCGTGCGGCCATTACCCTGATCGGCCGCCTGGAGCCCAAGCCGGGGCGCCGCTTTGTGGACGTGGAGCGCAATGTGGTGGTGCCCGATGTGCTGGTTGTGCCTGTGACGCAAGGTGGCCAGACCCGGTTTCAGGTGCGCCTGAACCCCGACGTGATGCCGCGCCTTCGGGTGCACGACATTTACGCCAACGCACTCAAAGGCCACAAGGCCGGTGGCAATGAGGCCGCCAACTACGCCGCCTTGCAACAGCGCCTGACCGAGGCCCGCTGGTTCATCAAAAACATCCAGCAACGCTTTGACACCATCCTGCGCGTCAGCACCGCCATCGTGGCGCGGCAAAAAGGTTTTTTGACCCACGGCGAACTGGCCATGCGCCCACTGGTGTTGCGCGAAATTGCCGACGAACTGGGCCTGCACGAATCCACCATCAGCCGCGTCACCACAGCCAAGTACATGGCCACGCCGTTTGGCACGTTTGAGCTGAAGTACTTTTTTGGCTCTGGCCTGGGCACCGAATCTGGCGGCAACGCCTCCAGCACGGCCGTGCGTGCGCTCATCAAGCAGTTTGTGGCGGCTGAAAACGTCAAGAAACCGCTCAGCGACAACCAGTTGGCCGACATGCTCAAAGAGCAAGGCATCGAATGCGCCCGCCGCACCGTAGCCAAATACCGCGAAGGCCTGCGCATCGCGACTGCGTCGCTGCGCAAAGCATTGTGAGATTTTGCGGGACAGACCAAGATTTGCGCAGCAAATTTGCTCTGTCCTCAACACTATGTCGGATGTTGGCTGTCCGATTTTGCGGGACAGACCAAGATTTGCGCAGCAAATTTGCTCTGTCCTCAACACTTTGTCGGATGTTGGTTGTCCGATTTTGCGGGACAGGCCACCGCTCACGCCTTGATACCCCAGCGCACGTCTGAATCGCGGTTTCGATCACTCCCCCGTTGACGCGCTGCAGAACCTTGTAATCAGCCCGCTTGGCCGCATCGTGTGCCAGCGAACAGACGCTTTTCCTGCCGCCATCTATAACCCTGTGATCAAGAGTGATCCTGCGCTTGATGGACTTACAGGAGATCGATGATGACGACACATTCAAGACGCTGGCTCACCGCCATGTTTAGCGCCACGGCCCTATTCGCCGTGGGCTGCAGCAGTCTGAAAACACCCGCAACCGCTGACGTTGCGGTTTCCAAAGCGGCCGTGGACAACGCGGCCGGTGCCGGTGGT
>JBGSRY010000283.1:0-6159 GCA_041737325.1 Rhodoferax sp.
TCCAACCCGGCGCTGTTGACGCTGCAACCCAGCCTGGCGGCCTTGCAGGCTTTAGGTGAAGCCTTGCAAACACCGGCACTGGCGCAGTTGCAGGTAGGGCCGGGCGTTGCCGGTGCACAGGCGCTGCTGGCCTGCCAAGCCTACGCCGCAGCCAGTGTGCTGGGGCAAAGTTTTGCCTTGCCCGGCCCCACCGGTGAGAGCAACCGCTACCAGCTGCTGCCCCGTGGTGCCGTGTGGGGCGTGCCACACACGGCCTTGGGATTGCTGCACCAGTTGGCTGCTGCCCTGGCCAGTGGCAACCGTTACTTGTTTACCGCACCACCCGTGGGCAGTGCCGTGGCGCTGCTCTGGGCCGCTTTGCCGGCTGCGGTGCGCGCGCAGGCGCAGGTGTGTGAGCCGGGGCAAATGATGGGTGACCGCAGCTGGGCGGCGCTGCTGTTTGAGGGTGATGCCGATGCCCTGCAAACCCTCTCTGTCCAGATCGCCCAGCGCCCTGGTGCGTTGGTGCGCATTGACAACCTGACCCCGGCGCAATTGGCGGCGGGCGCGTGTTACGACCTGACGGCTTTGATGCACGAGCAAAGCATCAGCACCAACACCGCCGCAGCCGGGGGCAACGCCCAGCTCATGACCATGGGCTAATCCAGTGCCAGCCGTCAACCATCCAACACCACCACCTGGAGACAACCATGCCACGCCAAAAACCCAGTTGACTGCACCGCTCTGCCTTGCAGCATTTTCTGTATCTCAATCCTCATTTTTGAAAGTAATGACATGAAATTCACCTCCAAACTTCTTCCTCTTTTTGGCATCATGGCGGTGGCCTTGGCAGCCCATGCGCAGGAACAAAAAGTGGTTATCGGCATGACCGGGCCGCTGTCAGGCTCCAACGCATTTGCCGGCAAAGACAACGAAAACGGTGTTCGCCTGGCACTTGAAGAACTCAACGCCAAGAAAATCACCGTGGCCGGCAAAGCGCTCAAGTTCGAGCTGCAATCTGAAGACGACCAATGTGACCCGCGCGCCGGTGTGCAGGTGGCACAAAAGCTGACCGACAGTGGTGTCAAGTTCGTCATGGGCCCGTATTGCTCGGGCGTGGCCGTGCCGGCATCGCGTGTTTACAGTGAAGGCGGGGCGTTGCTGTCAACCGTGGGGAGCAACCCCAAAGTGACCCAAGGGGGCTACAAAAACCTGTTTCGCATCATTGCCAGCGACAACCAGATCGGGGCCAGCATGGCCGGTTATGCCGCCAAAACGCTGAAGATGAAATCAGTGGCAGTGGTGGATGACCGCACCGCCTTTGGCCAAGGTGTGGCGCAAGAATTTACCAAAGAAGCCCAGCGCCTGGGCTTGAAGATCGTCGGCCAGGAATTCACCACCGACAAGGCCACCGACTTCACCGCTATCCTGACCACACTCAAAAGCAAAGCCCCGGATGCCATCTTTTTTGGCGGCTACGCGCCCCAAGCCGGCCCTATGGCACGCCAGATGAAGCAATTGGCGCTCAAGGCCAAATTGCTCGGTGGCGACACGCTGTGCAGCCCCGAGATGGGCAAGCTCGGCGGCGATGCGGTCAATGACGTGGTGATTTGTGCCCAGGGCGGCTCGATTCTGGAAAAAACCGCCTCCGGCCCGGCTTTCAAAGCCAAGTTCAAAAAGCGTTTTGGCCTGGACGCGGATGTCTATGCCGCGCCGTTCTATGACCAGACCATGCTGATTGGCGAATCGATTCAGAAAGCCCAGTCATTGAGTCCCGACAAAGTGGGCGCTGAAATCTACAAAGCCAACTACAAGGGCATCATGGGCACCTATGCTTACGACGACAAGGGCAACATGAAGCAGGCTTCGGTGACGGTTTACACCTTCAAAAACGCCACACTGTCACCCTTGGCCAGTTATTGAGGTGCTGCTGCAAGGGGCTGGGGGATCAACTATTTCAGAACAAAATAGGCCTCTGGCCCTTGTTAATACTGGGTAAGCAGCTATTTTTTTGATAGTATTTCAAGCATTTCCTGCCCCCATGAGATCGAGTTTTCTTCATACAGAATGCCCTTCTTGAGGATCATGTGGTGAATGCGCGCGGCGCGTGACAAGTCGGGTGCGGCAAAGTCACGCTGCTCAATCTGGCGGTACAGCGCCAGTTTTTCCTGGTGTTGACCGATGCGCCGCGCCAGCTCCGGGGCCAGACCCAAAGCGCCTAACGCGGCATCGGCACGCAGGCGCACCATGAATTCATCACGCAAATCCATGTCACTGGACGGCTCGGCGGCCCAGCGCTGCAGCTCAGCCTGCCCCAGCGGCAGCACACGGTAGAGGCGTTTGCGGGTTTTGCCGGCATCGGGCGCACTGCTTGACTCAATCCACCCGGCGGCTTCCATGCGGCCCAGTTCGCGGTAAATCTGCTGGTGTGTGGCGTGCCAGAAAAATCCAATCGACTTGTCAAACCGGCGCGCCAGGTCGTAACCCGAGGACGATTTTTCGATCAAAGAAGTGAGCAACGCATGTGACAAGGCCATGCGCCCGAGTCTAATTGGGGAAAACACTCTATGCAACTGGTTGCATAAATTTTCAAGTGCTCCTAAACTGTGCAACGGGTTGCATAGTGACCCGGGTGAGTGCTTTGTTGTGACAACGCCACCGAATCTGATTAACCCCGTTTGAGGACATCCCCATGACCCCCTACCCGCACCTGCTTGAGCCCCTGAACCTGGGCTTTACCACTTTGGCCAACCGCGTCATCATGGGCTCGATGCACGTCGGGCTGGAAGAAGTCAAAGACGGTTTTAGCCGCATGGCGGCGTTTTATGCCGAACGTGCCAAGGGTGGCGTGGGCCTGATCGTCACTGGGGGCATTGCGCCCAATGACCGTGGCCGCCCCATGCCCGGTGGCGCGCGCCTGACCACTGAGGCCGAGGCTGACAAGCACCGGCCAGTCACCGCCGCCGTGCACCAGGCCGGTGGCAAGATTGCCATGCAAATCCTGCACTTTGGCCGCTACGCCTACCACGAGAACCTGGTGGCGCCCAGCGCGCTCAAAGCCCCGATCAACCCAATGAAGCCACACGCCCTCACCACGGAGGAGGTCTATCAGACAGTGGACGACTTTGTGCGCTGCGCCGCGCTGGCGCAAAGCGCCGGCTACGACGGGGTTGAAATCATGGGCTCTGAAGGCTATTTGCTCAACGAATTCATTGCCGCGCGCACCAACCAGCGCGACGACGAATGGGGCGGCAGCTACCAGAACCGCATCAAATTTCCGCTCGCCATTGTGCGCGGCGTGCGCGAGAAGGTCGGCCCCAATTTCATCATCATCTACCGCCTGTCGATGCTGGACTTGGTCGAAGGCGGCAGCACGCTGGACGAGGTGATTGAACTGGCACAGGCGTTAGAAGCAGCCGGCGTGACCATCCTCAACACCGGCATTGGTTGGCACGAGGCGCGCATTCCCACCATTGCCACCAAAGTGCCGCGCGCCGCGTGGGCCTGGGTGACCAAGCAGCTCAAGGGCAAGGTCAGTGTGCCGCTGGTGGCCACCAACCGTATCAATATGCCCGAAGTGGCCGAGCAATTGCTGGTTGACGGCTTTTGCGACATGGTGTCGATGGCGCGGCCTTTCCTGGCCGACCCGTTGTTCATCCAGAAAGCCGCTGCGGGCAAGGCTGACGAGATCAACACCTGCATTGGCTGCAACCAGGCTTGCCTGGACCACACGTTTGGTGGCAAAACCACCTCGTGCCTGGTGAACCCGCGCGCTTGCCATGAAACCCTGATCAATCTGCAGCCCGCCGCTCGCCGCGAAAAAATTGCGGTGGTGGGTGCCGGGCCGGCCGGTTTGAGCTTTGCCACGGCGGCGGCGCAATGCGGCCTGGAGGTGACGCTGTTTGACGCGTCTTCTGAAATTGGCGGCCAGTTCAACGTGGCCAAACAAATCCCCGGCAAGGAAGAATTTTTTGAAACGCTGCGTTACTTTGGCAAGCAACTGGCCTTGACGGGTGTCACGCTCAAGCTGAACACGCGCGTGAGTGCGCAAGACCTGGTGGCGGGTGGCTACCAACAGGTGGTACTAGCCACCGGCGTGATCCCGCGTACCCCGCCGATTGAGGGCATCAACCACCCCAAGGTGCTGGGCTACCTGGACGTGCTGCGCGATAAAAAACCGGTCGGCCAGACCGTGGCGCTGATCGGCGCGGGGGGCATTGGTTTTGATACGGCGGAATACCTGCTGCACCAGGGCACCAGCCCAAGCCTGGATAAAGCCAAATTTTTTGCCGAATGGGGCGTGGACACCGGCTACCAGGCGCGCGGTGGCCTGACCGCAGCACACATCGAAGCCAGTCCGCGCAAGGTCTACCTGCTGCAACGCAAAGCCAGCAAGGTGGGAGACGGCTTGGGCAAAACCACTGGCTGGATTCACCGCACCTCGCTGAAAAGCCGCCATGTGGACATGCTCTCAGGCGTGAGCTACCGCCGCATTGACGACGCTGGCCTGCACATCACCGTGGATGGGCAGGAACGCACCTTGGTCGTGGACAACGTGGTGATCTGCGCCGGCCAGGAGCCGCAGCGCGAGTTGCAGGCGGCGCTGCAAGCCGCAGGTTTGGGCGTGCACCTGATTGGCGGCGCGGACAAGGCCGAGGAGCTCGATGCCAAGCGCGCCATCAAACAGGGGCTGGAGCTGGCCATTGCGCTGGCCGCAGGCCCGACATCCACACTTACCACCACACCCGAAAAGTCACAAACCAAATTGGCCTCTAGCCCAGATAATGAAAGGGCGAGCAGCAATCAAAACAATAGCGATTCAGGCCACACCACGCTCACCGTCAGCCTGGCAGACCACATTGCCACCATCACCCTGAACCGCCCCGACAAGTCCAACGCCATGAACCTGGCGATGTGGCACGAGTTGCGCCAGGCGTTTCAGTGGGTCAGTGCCACACCGGCGGCGCGGGTGGCTGTTTTGCAAGGCGCGGGCAAGCTGTTCACCAGCGGCATTGACCTGCAAATGATGATGGGCATGGGCGACCAGATTCAAAACGATTGCGAAGCCCGCATGCGCGAAAACCTGCGTGGCGTGATTCTGGATTTGCAAGACACCTTGACCGCGCTGGAGCGCTGCCGCAAGCCGGTGCTGGCTGCAGTGCACGGCGCGTGCATTGGCGGCGGCATTGATTTGATCTGCTGCGCCGACATGCGCTACTGCGCCAGTGACGCGTCATTCAGCATCAAAGAGATCGACATTGGCATGACCGCAGACGTGGGCACACTGCAGCGCTTGCCCAAACTGGTGGGCGAAGGCATCACGCGCGAGCTGGCCTACACCGGACGCAGGTTTGACGCGGCTGAAGCCTTGAGCATGAAACTGGTCAACCGCGTGTTTGACTCGCGCGAGGCGCTGGAAGCCGGGGTGCGTGAAATTGCTACAACCATTGCAGCAAAATCGCCTTTATCCATAAGGGGTGCGAAGGAAATGATCACCTACGCCCGCGACCACTCAGTGGCCGACGGCCTCAACTACATAGCCACCTGGAATGCCGCCATGCTGCTCTCGGACGACCTGCAAGAGGCCATGATGGCCAACATGGGCAAACGGGTTCCGGTGTTCAAGGACTGAAAGCGTGGGCTTGTTTCTGGAGACCCGCCTCTAGGGTATTAGGGTGTCATCACTAAGGGTTTTCCCGACAATGAAACGCATCCCAACTTGTTTACCAAAGGAATCCCCATGAGCCGCAACAACCTCTCTACCGTCACCTGCCACGTCATCACCGCCTATGGCAACACCGCCAGCAACGTGATCCACGCCTACCGCGCTGGCGGTGAACGTGTGGTGGGTATGCTCGATGCCCGCTGGAACAGTGCGCTGAAACAATCCCGCTCCAAACTGGCCGCTGGTGTGGCAAAAAACGCCACGGTGGTGCAGCAAGTGCTGCAAAAATACACCCTGCAAGGCCTGACGGTCACCTCGGGCGGCGCACAAGGCGTGGTCAACCAAGTGGTCAAGTTGGCCGATGCGGGCGTGATGACAGTGGCCGGCAACGTGAGCCGTTTTGAAGACAAAACCGGTGTCAACGTGCTCAGCACCGTGGCCCAGGCTGCGCTGCCTGGCGCATTGGTGTTGAGCAACCTGGCCACGCAAATCGAGCAAAAATCGGCTGCCCTGGC
>JBGSRY010000327.1:0-4651 GCA_041737325.1 Rhodoferax sp.
CTCCGGCGAGACGGCCGAGGCGAGCCAAGCTGCGGCTTCTGGGGCTCAGGCATGACGCAGGCAGACAAAGTCGGTGTCTCGTTGAAATTGCTGGGGTTGATGCCGCTGGCCAAACAGGCTGTGCTTGCTCCAGACCAGGTCGGGTTTGAATCGCGCGGTTGTGTGCTGGTGCTGGGTGACGATGACAGCGCCGGACCAGTGGCGCAGCGCGTGGGTCAGCACCAACCCGTCGTTGTCTTCGCGCCCGGCGTGGACAAACAAACGTGGGGGCCGCGGGTCACAGCCATTGGCCGCAAGGTCACCCATCTAAGCGGTTACCTGGGGGCATTTCATGCAGAAATCAGGTTGGGCGAAGACATCACTGATGTCGGTGCTGCCAGCCCCAACCCCGGCCGCACGTTTGATCTGGTGCTTGACTTGTGCCAGCAGCCTTTGATCAACGCTGACGTCAAGCCGCTGGGCTACTTTGCACCTGGCGCAGATGCCAGCGCGCTTGAACAGGTTGAGGCAATTCTGAAAACCTTGATGGGCCGCTTTGCCAAGCCACGTTACTTCAGCTATGCCGCTGAGTTGTGCGCCCATGGTGCAAGTGGTATCGCGGGCTGCCAACAATGTGTGTCGGTTTGTTCTGCCGATGCGCTGCATTCAACCGGTCAACTGATCCAGATCGACCCCCACCTGTGCCAGGGTTGCGCCAGTTGCACACTGGCCTGCCCCACGGGCGCTTTGACATTCAAACCCCTGGAACGCGTCAGCCTTGACCAGCGCCTGCAGCAATTGCTGGCGCAAGCCCCCGCCAATCCAATGGTTGTGGTGCACCAGGGTGCGCTGGATGAACCTGCACACACGGCGCTTGCCGAGGCGAATGCAGTCGCAATGCCCGTCGATCCCTTGCCCGCTTTTGGCGACGAACTTTGGCTGCGTGCACTGGCGCACGGTGCACGCGCGCTGGTACTGGTTGACGATGCTGCCCTGCCACAGCGCACGCGCGAATTGCTTGCACGCAAGGTGGCACAGATGCGCACCGTGCTGCTAGCCTTGGGCGACAACCCTGAGCGCGTCCAATTCCAACCAGGCGACACGCGGGCGCACTGGTTAACGACCGACGCAAAGCTGATCAAGCCATTACCGCAGCGTGCACCGGTGGCCGCGCTGGCATCCTGGTCACGTTTCAAACGGCTGGCGTGGATTGACAGCTTGCGCCAGCGCGCTGCAGAAAGCCAGGGAACCCCACAGGCCTTGCCGTTAGCGGCCACGATCGGTGCCGTTACGGTGAACCGATCCACCTGCACCCTGTGCTTTGCTTGCGTCAACCTGTGCCCGACGCGGGCGTTGAAAGACAGACACGACACGCAGCCGCAACTGGTATTCCAGGAAAGTGCATGCGTGCAGTGTGGGTTGTGTGTTGCTGGCTGCCCAGAAAAAGCCCTCGCGCTGTCTCCGCGCGTTGCCATTCGGGCGCTGACCCAGATGTCATCGGTGGTGATCCACGAGGAGGCTTTTTTCAAATGTACGTCGTGCGGCACACCGTTTATCAGCAAAAAAATGCTGGAGTCCGGTTTGAAGATGTTGCAAGGAAACCCGTCGTTTGACGAAGGAACCCGCACAACGCTGATGACTTGTCCCAGCTGTCGCCAAAAGGAGATGCTTGCCATGTAACCATGACCATCCATCTTTTGAATGTTTGTTTTTTTAAATTCTTTTTCTGGAGTTTTCCCATGCTGAAATCATCTCTTACCCTCATTGGCGCTGCTGTACTGGCTGTAGCTACTTTGTCACCTGCACACGCTGCTGTGGATGCCGATGCCGCCAAAGCGCTGTTCAAGGACAACGAATGCAGCAAATGCCACGATTTGAAGCTAGCCAAAAAAGCCCCTGCACTCAAGAAGATAGCCGCCAAGTACAAGGGCAAGGCCGACGCACAAGCCAAGATCATTGAGCAGTTCAACAAGGGCGGCAAAGTCAAGGCCCTCGACGGCAAGGAAGTTGACCACAAGGTGCTTGACAACAAAGACCCCGCTGTTCAGAAGAACCTGGCTGACTGGATCCTCTCGGCCAAATAAGCGTGCCCGTAGGTATGCCTGCTGCCAAACACGGCAGCAGGCGTTTCTTTTGTAGTTGGAAATCATCATGCGACTAACCCCCTTTTTTTTGAAAGACACTGCGGCTTTGCTATTGGCCATGGTGCTCTCGATACCCGCCTTGGCAGCATCCAGCCTGTCGGCACCGACACCCAAACTGGACAACGCTACTTGTTTGAGTTGCCACGACGGCAAAAAGGGGGCGATTGAAGTCCCTGCACCTGACGACGAAAAGCGCGAGCTGCTGACCGTTTCCGCTGAAAAGCTGGCCAGTGGCGTGCACGCCAAGATGGAATGCGTGGCCTGCCATACCGACATTCGGGACAGCGCCGACATGGCCAGCGCACACGGCAAGGCAGACGCACCCAAACTCGCTCGAGTTGATTGCGCCGGGTGTCATGAAAAGTTGCTGGCCACTGCCCAAGCCAATGGCACGCTCAAAGACAAACCCCGGCTGGAAGTGATTGTCAAGAACGCCCATGCGTATCAAAAGTCGTTTCACGCCCGGCCCAATCAAAACTTCCCGGATCAACCCAACGCCACCTGCGACGGCTGTCACGACACACACAGTTTCAACGTGCCGGTTGACAAAAAATCGCCAGAATATGACCAATGGCGCATCAATATTGGCACAACCTGCGGCAGCACCTGCCACAGCGAACAGCTCGACACCTACGCCGCTTCGGTACACGGACAAGCGTCGATGGAAAAGCACGACATCAAGTCTGCCGTCTGCACCGACTGCCACACCACGCACAACATTGTCGGCTCGAGTGACGACCCGTTCATTCTGGCGGTAACCGACCGCTGCGGAACGTGCCACGAAAAGAGCCTGGCTACCTATCGCGCCACCTACCATGGGCAGATCAACGCGCTGGGCTACACCACTACCGCCAAGTGCTTCAGCTGCCACGGCAGCCACAAGATTGCCAAGGCGGATGACCCCAAGTCAACGGTGCATGCCAACAACTTGCTCAAAACCTGTCAGACCTGCCACAGCGGCAAGAAAGACTTGGCACTGGCACCGGCCGGATTTGCCACCTACCAGCCGCACGGGCACGCGGGTGACTTCAACAAATATCCGCAAATATGGGTTGCCTGGCAGATCATGCTGCAGTTGCTGGTAGGCACTTTTGCATTCTTCTGGCTGCACACCTTGCTGTGGTTCTACCGTGAGTTCAAGGAACGCAAGGCACACGCTGGCGAAAAACAAATTCGTCTGGACAGCGTCCCGGCGCAGTACAAAGGCAAACATGTGCAGCGCTTCAGCCCCATGTGGCGCCTGGGTCACATCATTTTTGCCTTGAGCCTGATGGTGCTCACCACCACCGGCATTCCGTTGTTCTACCCGACATCACCTTGGGCATCGCCGCTTATGTCGGCTCTGGGTGGGCCGCACACCGCTGGTTTGATTCATCGCACGTCAGCTGTGATTTTTGCTGGTGTGTTCTTCCTGCACCTGTTTGCTGTGGCGGCCTATCTGGTCAAGAACTGGAGCACCTTCAAGTTCTTCGGTCCCAATTCGCTGGTACCCAACCTGCAAGACGGCAAAGACATGATCGCCATGTTCAAGTGGTTCTTCGGCATGGGTTCGCGGCCCAAGTTCGACCGCTGGACGTATTGGGAGAAGTTTGACTACTGGGCCCCGTTCTGGGGGGTCACCATCATCGGTGTGAGTGGCCTGATCATGTGGCTGCCCAACTTCTTTGGTGCCTTCCTGCCAGGCTGGGTGTTTAACGTGGCGGCTATCTTCCATGCCGAAGAAGCCTTCTTGGCGGTGGTGTTCCTGTTCACAGTGCACTTCTTCAACAACCATTTCCGCCCCGACAAGTTCCCGGTGGAGGTGGTGATGTTCACCGGCTCATTCAGCATTGAAGAGTTCAAGCACGACCACGCTGTGGAATACGAACGCCTGGTGGCCAGCGGCGAACTGGAGAAGTACCTGGTGGATGCACCGTCGCCCACCAAACTGGCACTATCCAAACTGCTCGGCTTCGTGCTGATTGCCTGCGGCCTGACCTTGCTGACCTTGGTGGGCATTGGGTTCTTCACGCAAATCGGATGATCCACGCGGGGCGATCATGAAGATATTTGGCATAGCCGGTCATTCCGGCATGGGCAAGACGACTTTGCTGGAACGCCTGGTGCCTGAGGTGGCATCCTACGGTCTGGTGGTGTCACTCATCAAGCACAGCCACAAAAATGTCGACATTGACCGCCCCGGCAAGGACTCTTACCGTTTGCGTGAAGCAGGTTGCAAAGAAGTCCTGCTATTGGGCAATGACCGTTGGGCGTTGATGCACGAACTGCGTGGCGCACCCGAGCCGTCCCTGGACGAGCTGCTCGACCATATGCAAAACACCGACCTGCTCCTGATTGAAGGCTTCAAGCGGGGTAACTTTCCAAAGCTTGAGGTATGGCGTTCTTCTCTTGGAAAAACGACCCTTTGGCCAGACTGGCCTGGTGTGATCGCCATCGCCACCGATGAGCCTCCAAGTACACCTGAGCAGGCCGCCGTGACCCCGGGCCTGACAAATTTTACCATTCGGAACGGCTCGATTTCTTCCGGT
>JBGSRY010000333.1:0-2161 GCA_041737325.1 Rhodoferax sp.
CTGCTGGTGGCCATCAGCCTGATGGCCCTGATGGCGGTGCTGAGCTGGCGTGGCCTGGACGGCATCAGCCGGGCTCAGACCAACTTGCAGCAACACGCAGACGAGGTGCAGACCTTGCAGGTCACACTGGGCCAGTGGGGCGCTGATCTGGACGCGTTGGCCGAACAACCCAACCTGCCCAGCATCGACTGGGATGGGCGTGCCCTGCGTTTGCTGCGCCACAGCAGCGTGGGCAGTGAAGCTGGACTGCGTGTGGTGGCCTGGTCACGGCGCACCATTGCAGGGGTCGGGCAGTGGCTGCGTTGGCAGTCGCCGCTGTTGCGCACCCGCAGCGACCTGGAGCTGGCGTGGCATCAGGCCCAGGTTTGGGCACAAACCCCAAGCGACGCAGACCGCTTGCGCGAAGTGCGAACCGTGGCACTGGATGCGTGGCAAATTTTTTACTACCGTGGCAATGCCTGGAGCAACCCGCTCTCCAGCGCCGGGGAGGGCGCGGCTGCGGTTGCCAACCGTGCGTCTCAAACCCCCGACGGCGTGCGCCTGGTGCTGGAACTGGCCCCCGGACAGGTGCTCAGCGGCACGCTCACGCGCGATTGGGTGCGCCCGGTGTTGGGGCCTGGGCTATGAAGCGTCAAAGACAACACGGTGCGGCCATTTTGATGGCCATGTTGACCGTGGTGCTGGTGGCCACCCTGTCAGCTGGCATGTTGTGGCAACAATGGCGCGGGGTTGAACTGGAAGCGGCCCAGCGCACCCGTGTCCAGTCGGCCTGGATTTTGGTGGGGGCGCTGGACTGGGCGCGGCTGATCTTGCGTGAAGATGCCCGTCAAGGCGGGGCCGACCATCTGGCTGAACCCTGGGCCGTGCCGTTGGCCGCGTCGCGTTTGTCAACTTTTTTGGCCGCCGAGCGCGGTCAGGCGCTGGTGGCTGATGACACCGACCCCGGTCAGGAAGCCTTTCTGTCTGGCCACATGCAAGACCTGCAGGCGCGCCTGAATGTGACCAACCTGCTGGCCAACGGCAAGCTGCATGAACCCAGCCTGGTGGCGTGGGAGCGGTTGTTCAACCACCTGAATTTGCCCGCCACCGAGCTCACGCACATGACCCGCAACCTGCTGCGGGCCCATTCCGCAGCACAGCACCCCAGCGGCCCGGACAAGGCCGATCCACAGGCCCCGTTGATGCCGCAAACGGTGGCCGATCTGGCCTGGCTGGGGCTGTCGCCAGCCACCTTGCAGGTCATCGCGCCGTTTGTGACGCTGCTGCCAGAGCGCACGCCCGTCAACCTCAACACGGCTGCCCCTGCGGTGCTGTTGGCCAGTGTGACCGGGCTGAATCTGGCACAAGCCCGCCAATGGGTGCAGGCGCGCGCCACCCAACCTTTTGACACCTTGGCTGATGCGCAACAGCGTCTGCCCGCGTCCGCGCGGCCACTTGACCCGGCCCAGCATGCCGTGGCCACGCGGTTTTTCAGCATCACCGGGCAATTGCGCGTGGGTGCAAGCACACTGCAAGAGCGCTCTGAAGTGCAGCGCGATGGGCTGCAGATCAAGGTGCTGCGCCGCCAGCGCGAGCTGCTGGATGCACCCGCGCCAAACCTACAATGATTTGACCGCCCCACCATGACCACCCTGCTCATCACTTTACCCCTGCCAGGCCCGGATGCAGCGCTGTTTGAGTACCTGCTCAGCAGTGCTGACGGGCTCGCTGTCAGCGCCCACGCCCGTGTGCCGCTGGCCTTGTTGCCCAGCACACACGACGAAGTGCTGGCGCTGCTGCCGGCGCAAGCACTGTCCTGGCATCAAGTCCGGCTACCCGCTGGCAGCGTGCCGCGTGGCTGGGCCGCAGAGCGCAGCAACACGCGGCTGCGCAGCATTCTGGACGGTGTGCTTGAAGACCAGTTGCTTGACGACCCGGCACAACTGCACCTGGCCTTGCAGCCGCAGGCCGAGGCCGGGGCTTTGGTGTGGGTGGCCGCCTGCGACCGTACTTGGCTGAAGACGGTTTTGAACAGTTTGGCGCAAGCCGGGCACGTGGTAGCGCGCATCGTGCCCGAGCTCACGCCGCAAGCCTTGGCAGACCGGGTGCTGGTGCTGGGAACACCTGAGCAGCCCTGGGTGGCGGGCTTGCAGGCCTTGCTCGCATCAAGCCCTGAATCCGC
>JBGSRY010000410.1:0-6528 GCA_041737325.1 Rhodoferax sp.
AGCGCGGCAACGCGCCTTTCATGTGATCGACAGCACGCTGGTGTGCTCGGTCACCACCAACCTGGGCGACACCAAAACCACCATCGCACACCCGGCGACCACCTCGCATGGCCGCCTGACCGAAGACCAACGCCAGGCCGCCGGCATTGGCCAGGGCCTGATCCGCATGGCCGTGGGTCTGGACCACATTGACGACCTCAAAGCCGACTTGTTGCGCGGCTTGCACACTTTGACTGCACTGAAATGACCCAAAAAACACGTACCCGTTTCGCCCCATCGCCCACGGGCTTTATCCACCTGGGCAACATCCGCTCGGCTCTGTACCCGTGGGCGTTTGCACGCTCCACCGGTGGCGATTTCATTTTGCGCATTGAAGACACGGACCTGGAGCGTTCCAGCCAGGCGGCGGTAGACGTGATCATCGAAGGCATGGCATGGCTCGGGCTGGACCACGACGAAGGCCCGTTCTACCAAATGCAACGCATGGATCGCTACAAGGCGGTGCTGGCCGACTTGGTGGCTGCCGGGCACGTGTACCCCTGCTACATGAGCATGGCCGAGCTGGATGCCTTGCGCGAACGCCAAACCGCAGCCAAAGAAAAGCCGCGCTACGACGGCACTTGGCGACCGGCCCCGGGCAAGGTCTTGCCCGCCATTCCTGAAGGCGTGCCGCCGGTGTTGCGGTTCAAGAACCCGCAAGGCGGCTCGGTGGTCTGGGACGACAAGGTCAAAGGCCGCATTGAAATCAGCAACGACGAGTTGGATGACCTGGTGATTGCGCGCCCGGACGGCACACCGACCTATAACTTTTGCGTGGTGGTGGATGACATGGACATGGCCATCACCCACGTGATTCGGGGCGATGACCACGTCAACAACACGCCACGTCAGATCAACATCTTCAAAGCGCTGGGCAAAGACCACCCGGTGTATGCCCATTTGCCCACCGTGCTCAACGAACAGGGCGAAAAAATGAGCAAGCGCAACGGTGCCAAAGCCGTGACGCAGTACCGTGAAGAAGGCTATCTGCCCGATGCCATGGTGAACTACCTGGCGCGCCTGGGCTGGAGCCACGGTGACGACGAAATTTTCAGCCGGGCGCAATTCATCGAGTGGTTCAACCTGGACCATCTGGGCAAGAGCGCGGCGCAGTTTGACGAAGCCAAGCTGCGTTGGGTCAACGCCCAGCACATCAAGATGACGGCCGACGACGTGTTGGCCCCACTGGTGCAAGCCCAGTTGCAAAAGCGTGGCATCAGCGCCGATGCGCGCTTGCGCGGCATGTGCGCCTTGTTCAAAGACCGCTGCGACACCACCGTGGTGCTGGCCGACTGGGCGGCTGTGTTTTACGCCGATGTGAAGCCGGCAGAAGCTGACCTGGCCCAGCATGTGACGGACGCGATCAAGCCCGCATTGGCGATGCTGGCAGACAAGCTGGCCACCTGCACCTGGGACAAAGCCAGCATTGCCGCAGTGATCAAAGAAGTGCTGAAAGCCTGTGGCCTGAAAATGCCGCAACTGGCCATGCCGGTGCGGGTGTTGGTGGCAGGCAATGCCCATACACCGTCGCTGGATGCGGTGCTGGAACTGTTCGAGCGCGAAAAAATTATCAGCCGTTTGAAAGTTGCCTAAATTAACGCTATAATTTGAGGCTTGGAAATTAACACTGCTTCTAAATAAAGCGATGTCAATTTTGGGGGTATAGCTCAGCTGGGAGAGCGCTTGCATGGCATGCAAGAGGTCAGCAGTTCGATCCTGCTTATCTCCACCATTGTTTCCAAGAGTGACGGAAGTCTAAAGGTTATGACCCCATCGTCTAGAGGCCTAGGACATCACCCTTTCACGGTGAGTACCGGGGTTCGAATCCCCGTGGGGTCGCCAAGTTATCGCAAGATAATGCGGCGCAAGTCGGTAACGGTTTGCTGTCAAAGGCAAATGACTTGAGTTTGAAAAAGCTAAACGTTAGCTACCAGGAGTGGTAGTTCAGTTGGTTAGAATACCGGCCTGTCACGCCGGGGGTCGCGGGTTCGAGTCCCGTCCGCTCCGCCAGTTTAAAAGCCTTGCAATTCATTGAATTGCAAGGCTTTTTGCTTTGTGACTGCAAGCACCAAATGCTTTGGTTGGCTCAAACAGATCGCTTGTTCAGCAAGCCCATCGACAGTGCGGTGCCGCACAAGATGACCACGCCACAGATCAACATCCAGGCGGTGACGGATTCGCCCAAAAACACCACGCCATAGAGCACGGCAAAGACCGGAATTAAAAATGTCACGGTCAAGGATGCCGCTGCGCCCACCTTGTCGATCAACCTGAAATACAGCACATAGGCCACCCCGGTGCACAGCACGCCCACCGCCAGCAGTGCCAGCCAGGCCGTTGGGCTGGGGGTGGTGGACGGCCAGAACAACCAGGTGGGCAACGCCAACCCCAGCGTGGCCCCCATTTGACTGCCGGTCGCAACCACCAGAGACGGCACTCCGGTTAAATAGCGTTTGGCAAAACTGGCTGCAATGCCATAGCACAGCGTAGCCACCAGGCACGCCACAATGGCCCAGCCGCTGGAGGCTCCTGATGCATCGGGCTTGAAACTGGCCTTGCCCCAGGCCAGCATGGCCACCCCCACAAAGCCAATCAGCAAGCCGATGATTTTCAGCCCATGTGGGCGGTCTTTGAGCCACAGCCAGGCCACCACCGCGCCAAACAGCGGCACGGTGGCATTGAGCAGTGACGACAAGCCGGTGCTGATGGACAGCACCGCAAAGCTGTAGCACGCAAAAGGGATGGCTGAGTTGATCAGTCCCAGAAAGAAAATCTTGCGCCAGTGTTGCACCAAGGCCGACCACTGGCGGCGCAGCAGCAGCAAAGGCAGCAGGAACAGCGCCGCAACGCCAACCCGCACACCGGCTGTGGCCATCGGGCCAAATTCAGCCGCACCCAGGCGCATGAACAAAAACGACGCGCCCCAAATGGCCGCCAGCACCAGGAATTCAAGCAACCAGGGACGGCTTGACGTGTGCCGCATCAAAGCACACCTTCAAGTTGCAACAACGCCGTTTTGCGCCACAAACCACCGCTGTATCCGGTGAGTTGTCCGCCCGCACCCATCACCCGATGGCAGGGCACGATGATGCTGATGGGGTTGCGCCCCACCGCCCCGCCCAGGGCACGTTGTGCGGTTGGCCTGCCGATTTGGCTGGCCAGGGTTGAATAGCTGCAGGTGTGGCCTGGGGCAAGGGTCAAGAGTGCTTGCCAGACTGTGTTTTGAAATACCGTGCCGGTACGCAGGTTCAAGGGCAGTTTGAACGTTTGCCGACGGCCGGCAAAATAATCGTTCAATTGCGCCTGTGTCTGCTGCAACAGTGCATCCTGTGGTGCCAGCGTGCTGCAGGACAGGCTGGGGCGGTCGGCTTGGTCGTCAAACCAGACCCCGATGAGCTCGTTGCCAGCCGTAGCCAACACCATGGGCCCGAGCGGACTGGCGTAATGGGCATGCAGTGTGGGCTTTGCAAGCCGTGAAATATTCAACATATTTTTCCTTCTGGCCCTTTTGTAACAAGCTTTTTAAGCTATTGAATCAAGAGCAAATGTGGTGTGCCTGGATGGGGCCATGGGGTCGATGATACGTGCCTGAGGGCGGTGAGGGCGGCCCAGGGCGAACCTACAATCCGTGCCACAAAATCATTCAACACCTTCAAGGGAAGCCTCATGCAAATACCGGCCTCGATCTTCAAAGCCTACGACATTCGCGGTGTCGTTCCAGACACCGTCAACGAGGCCATGGCGCTGGCACTGGGGCGCGCTTTTGGCACGCTGGCGCTGCAAGAGGGACAAACCCAAGTGGCTGTTGGACGCGATGGCCGACTCAGCGGCCCGGCCCTGAGTGCCGCCCTGATGCGCGGTTTGGCTGAGGTGGGCGTGCAGGTGATCGACATTGGCATGGCCACCACCCCCATGTTGTACTTTGCCGCCAACACCTTGTGCGCCAGCGGCATCCAGGTCACCGGCAGCCACAACCCCAAAGATTACAACGGCTTCAAGATGGTGCTGGCCGGGCGCGCCATTTATGGCGACGAGATTCAAAACCTGCACCGCATCATCAAAGCTGAAAGCTGGCAACTGCGTGCGGGGGGCCAGATTCGCAGCGTGAACGTGTTGGCCGACTACCGCGCGCGCATCGTCGGCGGCATCACGTTGGCGCGCCCCATGAAGATTGTGGTGGACAGTGGCAATGGCGTGGCGGGAGCGTCAGCGCCAGACATCTTGCGTGCCGTGGGCTGCGAGGTGACGGAGCTTTTCAGTGCCGTGGATGGCAATTTTCCCAACCACCACCCGGACCCGAGCAAGCCCGAGAACCTGCGAGACGTGGTGCAAGCCCTCAAAACCGGTGCGGCCGAACTCGGCCTGGCATTTGATGGCGACGGTGACCGTCTGGGCATTGTCACCAAGGACGGCAACACCATTTACCCGGATCGGCAAATGATGCTGTTTGCCGCTGATGTGTTGCAGCGCGCCCCCGGTGGCACGATTTTGTTTGACGTGAAATGCTCCCAGCGCCTGGCACCCAGCATTGAAGCTGCAGGCGGCGTGCCCATGATGTTCAAGACCGGCCACTCGCTCATCAAAGCCAAGATGAAAGAAACCGGCTCACCACTGGGCGGCGAGATGAGCGGCCACATTTTTTTCAAAGAGCGCTGGTACGGTTTTGATGACGGCACCTACGCCGCCTGCCGTTTGCTTGAAATTCTGAGCCGCTCGGCCGATGCCAGTGCCGTGCTCAATGCCTTGCCAACGAGTTTTTCCACACCCGAGCTGAACGTGAAATGTGTCGAGGGCCAACCGCCGCTGCTGGTGGCACAGCTGGTGGCCCGCGCCCACTTTGCCGCGCCAGCCAAGGTCAACACCATCGATGGCCTGCGCGTCGATTGGCCCGATGGTTTTGGCCTGATTCGGGCCTCCAACACCACCCCCGTGCTGGTGCTGCGCTTTGAAGGCCACACGCCGCAAGCCCTGACGCGTATCCAGACCGACATGATGGCACTGCTGCACCAGGTGCTTCCAGGCGCGGTCACGGACGAGGCAGCGCATTGAAAGTCTTGATCGTCAAACTCTCGTCGCTGGGTGATGTGGTGCATGCCATGCCCGCCGTGCAA
The DNA here is from genome assembly GCA_041737325.1 of Rhodoferax sp. Lineage (GTDB taxonomy): Bacteria > Pseudomonadota > Gammaproteobacteria > Burkholderiales > Burkholderiaceae_C > Rhodoferax. The sequence continues at coordinate 5,151 of JBGSRY010000410.1, forward strand.
GACCTGATGCGGGCGCATCCCGGGGTGCAAATCGACTGGGTCGTCGAGCGCGGTTTTGCGCCCTTGGTGCGTCGTTGCAAAGGCGTGCACCGGGTCATTGCCAGTGACTTGCGCCAGTGGCGCAAAGCACCGTTCAGTGCCGCCACGCGCCAAGCCTGGAAGCTGTTCAAAGCTGAATTGCAACAGGAGCGGTACGACGCGGTGATGGATATGCAGGGCCTGACCAAATCGGCGCTGGTGGCGTGGCTGGCGCGCCTGAGTGCAGACGGCAAACGCTATGGGCTGGCCAACCAAACCGAAGGTTCCAGCTTTGAAGCCCCGGCGCGTTGGGTGGCAGACGTGGCCATCACTTTGCCACCACACAGCCACGCACTCACGCGCTCGCGCGAGCTGTGTGCCAAGGCGCTGCATTACACCCTGCCATTTCATATGGAATTTGGGCTTCTAGCCCTTACAGATAAAGCGCCTTCAGATATCAAAACAATAGCATTCAGACGCGGCTTGCGCGGCATGGTAGCGCTGGTGCACGGTACTTCCCGGGCCGACAAACAGTGGCCCTTGGCGCATTGGCGCGACTTGGCTGCGCGGCTCAACGCGGCCGGTTTTGGCGTGGCGCTGGCGCACGGCAATCCGGCCGAGGCACAGGTATCGCAGGCCATTGCACACGATCTGGAGCACGTCCAGGTGTGGCCCAGCCTGGCACTGGATGCGCTCACCGACGCGCTCGCCACCTGTGTGGGTGTGATTGGCGTGGACAGTGGCCTGAGCCACATCGCTGCGGCACTGGACTTGCCGCAGGTACAAATCTACAACTTTGACACCGCCTGGCGCACCGGCCCGCTGCCATCGGGCCAGCCACAGCAGCTGCCTCACCAGTGCAGCGTGTTTGCCCAGCCCACGCCCAGTGTGGAGGCTGTCTGGCAAGCCTGGACGGCGGTGTGCAATGCCTGACCCGTTGCCATGACGCGCTGGTTTTATTCCTGCCTGATGTGGCTGGCGCAACCGGTTTATCGGCGCAAACTGCTGCGCCGCAGCCAGCAGGAGCCCGGTTACGCGCAGTACCTGCCCGAACGCTTCGGACACCACTACCCGGTCGTACCCGCACATGACGGCCCCACCGTGTGGTTACACGCCGTCTCGCTGGGCGAAACCCGTGCCGCTGCGGTGCTGGTGGCCGCTTTGCGCACCCAACTGCCGCACCTGCGCCTGTTGCTCACCCATGGCACCGCCACCGGCCGCGCTGAAGGCCAAAAACTACTGGCTGCGGGCGACTTGCAGGCCTGGCAACCCTGGGACACGCCGGCTGCGATGCAGCGTTTTTTGCACCACTTCAAGCCTGACCTGGGCCTGTTGATGGAGACCGAAGTCTGGCCCAACC
>JBGSRY010000419.1:0-2656 GCA_041737325.1 Rhodoferax sp.
TCTGGGCGCCGGCCTGGTCTTTGCCAGTGCGATCAGCTATGCGCTGTATCTGGTTTACAGCGGTTACGAAGTCAAGCGTCTGGGCGCGCTCCGGCTGACCGGATGGGCAACGATGTTCGCCTGCCTGATGTGCATCGCGCAATTTTTGGTGTTGCGCCCGCTGGCGGCGGCGATGGTGGCGCCCGAGGTGATCTGGCTGTCGGTACTCAACGCCACCCTGTGCACGGCGGTGCCGGTGCTGATGGTGATGATGGCCATCGAGCGCGTGGGTGCCGGCGCCACGGCGCAAACCGGCATGGTCGGTCCGATGTCCACCATCCTCATGGGCGTGTTGATTCTGGGCGAGCCGTTCACCGCCTGGGTGGCGGCCGGTACGGTGGGGGTGGTGGCGGGTATATTCGTGTTCACCAGTCAACCCCGGCGCGGGCGTTGATTGTTTTCAGGAGACAAGCATGGATCTGGGCATTGCCGGCAAATGGGCCTTGGTGTGTGGGGCCAGCAAAGGGCTGGGGCTGGGCTGTGCCACGGCGCTGGCGCATGAAGGTGTGAACGTGCTGATGGTGGCACGCGGCGTTGCAGCGCTGCAGGCTTCTGCTGCAAAAATAGTAGCTACTAGCCCACTTAATACAAGGGCCAAGGTCGAATTTGTATCTGCAGATATCACCACCCCGGTGGGGCGTGCGGTGGTGTTTGCGCAGCGTGCCGACTTTGACATTGTGGTCACCAACGCGGGGGGCCCACCCACCGGGGACTTTCGCAACTTTTCCCGTGACGACTGGCTGGCCGCCGTCGAGGCCAACATGCTGACCCCGATCGAACTCATCAAGGTCAGCGTGGACGGCATGGCCGCGCGCGGCTTTGGGCGCATCATCAACATCACCTCCAGCGCCGTGAAAGCGCCGATCGACGCGCTGGCGTTGTCGAATGGCGCACGCAGCGGCCTGACTGGTTTTGTGGCCGGTCTGGCGCGCAGCCCGCTGGCGGCCAAGGGGGTCACCCTCAACAACTTGTTGCCCGGTGCGTTTGACACCGACCGCTTGCAGGCCGTGCTGCAGGGCAACGCCAGCAAAACCGGGCAAGCGCTGGACGTGGTGGCCGCCACCCGGCGCGCCGGCATACCGGCCAAGCGCTTTGGCAGCGCGGACGAGTTTGGAGCCATCTGCGCGTTTTTGTGCAGCCAGCAAGCGGGCTACATCACCGGGCAAAATATTCTGGCCGATGGGGGCGCGTACCCGGGCACGTTTTAATCCACGGCCTGCGGCTGCGTTGTGCCGCAGGGCATCATTTTTTTCAACCCAGGAGAAACGCATGGCGACATTTCAGTTTGGTTCATTGACATCCGCGCGGGTCAGGGCTGTGGCCGCAGGCCTGTTGCTGGCTTCGGGGCTGGCGCAGGCGCAAAGTGGCCCGGTCAAGTTGATGGTGGGTTTTCCGGCCGGGGGTGGCACCGATGCCATTGCCCGTATCCTGGCCGACAAGCTCAAAGACCCGCTGGGCGTGTCGGTGGTGGTTGAGAACAAAGCCGGGGCCGGCGGCCAGATTGCGGCGCAGGCACTCAAAGCTGCAGCGCCCGATGGCAACACCTTGTTTTTGTCGCACGACCACACCATCACCATCTTGCCGCTGGTGCTGAAGAATCCGGGCTATGACAGCCACAAAGACTTTGTGCCAGTGGCCGGGTTTGCCACCTTTGTCAACGGCTTGGCGGTGTCAGGCGGCACACCGGCCAAGAGCATGGCGGACTATGTGGCCTGGGTGCAAAAGCAGGCTGCGGGGCGTGACACCGTGGGTGTGCCGGCACCGGCTTCCGTGCCTGAATTTTTGGTTAAAGTGATTGGCCAAAAATACCAGCTTGACCTGCAGTCGGCCCCGTACCGTGGCAGCGCCCCGATGATAGCCGACATGCTGGGTAACCAAATTCACGCCGGGGTTGGTTCCGTGCCTGACTTCATTGAAAACCAGAAGGCAGGCAAGATTCGCATGCTGGCGGTACTGGGCAACAAGCGCCAGGCTGCTTTGCCTGAAGTGCCGACCTTTGCCGAGCTGGGGCTGGCCGGGTTTGAAGACGTGCCCTATTACGGTATTTTTGCCCCCAAAGGCACGCCACAAGCGACCCTGGACAAATTGGCACAGGCGCTGGCCAAGGTGGTGGCCTTGCCCGACGTGCACGAGCGCTTGACCCGCATGGGTTTGACGGTGGAGTTCATGAGCGGTGCGCAACTGGCCGTGCGTGAACAGGCTTATGCCAAAACCTGGGCGCGCATCATCAGCGCCAGCGGTTTCAAGGCGCAATAAACCGCTGCGGGTCAACGCCGTGAGGATGACACGGCGATGCCACCCACAATCAGCACGAAAGCCAGCGCGTGGTACAGGTGCGGCACTTCGCCCAAAAATGCACTCGACAGCACGGCCGTGAACAGCGGCGTGAGGTTGATGAAAAAACCGGCCACCGACGGCCCGGCGCTGGCCACCCCGGCCCCCCAGGCGCGGTAAGCCAGCAGCGCCGGGCAGGTGGCAATGAACAACAGGGCCGCCGCCAGCGGCCAGCTCCAGGTGATACGCCCCAGCCCCAGCGACCATTCGACGCTGGTGAACAGACTTGACCAGACCAGGCCAAAGGTGATTTGCGCCAGCAAAAAAGCCGACCAGTTGCGCT